>JAYUGC010000147.1:0-25389 GCA_043767805.1 Pseudomonadota bacterium
GTCGGTTTTCCGGGGCGGACGTTGACGGCGCTCACCCAGGTGTCTTCCGTGATGCCGCTTTCGACGATGAAATATTGATACGCGAGCACGCCGTCGGCCGGAACGTCGAAAGGCTTCGGCATTTTCCAGGTGCGATCGGGGTTTTGGATTTCGTCGTGCTCCGCTTCGTCCGTTACCTTGGGCTCGTCTTTGGGAGAGCCTTTGGGAGAGCCTTTGGGAGAGCCGTTTTTGATCCATGCGGAGAAGGTCTGAATGTCTTCGGCGGAAAGGTGTTTGGCGTCGAGAAACTCGCCGTAGCGAGGGTCGGCCTGCCAGGGCGGCATGCGGCGGGCCGCGATGCGGGTGGCGGCCGTCAAGGAGGCGCCGGCGACGTCTTCATAGGTGCCGAGCGGCTGAAATTCCGCGATGCTTCCGTCCTGGTGGCAACGCAAGCACTGGCCCCGAGCGATGATGGCTTTGATGTGAGAGTAGTACGTAATTTTGGAGGGCGCCTTTTCCTCTACCTTGTACTGATAGAGTCCCATCTCGCAGCCTTGGGTCTTCTTCTTTTGGAAGCTGGACGGGGTGCCCGCTTTCAGTCTGGTGATACTGTCTTCGAGGTAGTTGTTCTTAGGCGCGGGCTTACGGCCGCTAATCCCGTACTGATCGTCGATGGGGCCTTGATAGACGGATGAAAATTCCTCGTCCAGCAGGACGACGGTGGGAGACGTGGTGATCTCGGCTTCGCGGGCGATCAAGCTCAGGGAGTCGTGCACGATCGTCGCTCCCTCCACTTTGCTAAAAATGGACTTCGTGAATTCAGAAGTGTCCTCATCGGCGCTCGAGAAGACGATGAAGAAGTTAAAGTCCGCTTTGTATTTTTCGATGAGCTCCTTGAAGCGCGGCACGTACAACTTGGCGATAGGGCAGGAAGCACGCACGAAGAAGAGAACGTTTCCCTTCTTTCCTTCGAAGAGAGCGGGGGAGAGCTCCTTCTCCGGAGACCGATAATCGAAAGCGTTTTTGACTAGGTCCCTGAGGAGCGGGTTGCGCGGGTTAGTGGGCACTTGCGCCCGCGAAAACGTCGAAAGAGTGAGCAACGCCAAAAGAACGTAACGCATGAATTAACTCCTCAAAAAATTGAGGCGTACGGATAGCATGACGCGCAAGGTCAGATCAAGCCTCGCGTGCAAGGATCTTGGCCGACTTAAATAGCCGGAGTTGCGGAGGTTTCTTCGCCTTCTTCCGACGAGTCGTCTTTGAAAGTGTCCAACCACTCCTGGAGGAGCCCATGGACGCGTTCGGCTTGAAACGCTTCCCACGTGCCCACGCCGGAGTCGGAAAACTCTTTTTCCCACTCCTCGATGAGGGTGGCGTCGGGCGCGGGCATGGATTGGTAGCGGCCCATTTGGTCGTCCAGAATCTCCCAAGCGTCTTCGGCATCCCGCTGCTCTTCTTTGGTGAGATCGAGGTTCATGCCTTCGTTGCTTGCCTGCGCGGCCTCGTAAATATCGCCGCGGAAGTGAACCACTTCGTCGGTTTCCAAATCGTAGAAGAAGACATGTCCGGCTTTGATGGGCTCTAAAAATTCCACGGCTATTCCTCGCCAAAGGTTTGAGGAAGGGGAACCTAGCGATAACCGCGTAATTCCGCAAGGCCCGCTCAAGTAAAGCTAAGATACCTGGCTGTATTTGAGGCCTTGGGAATTAGCCACCCACCGGTAGCCGTCGGACTCGAACTCGGCGAAAGCAGTTAGCGAAATGAGCGCGAGGACGGAGATGAGAAAACGAGGCAGGCGAGCCTCCAAAGAAAGAAGGCTAGGGGTGGGTGTTTGAGAGCGCAACTAGAAACGCCGGTGGTCCGGGGAGATTGCCGACCGCCCTTGGAGACGGGACAAAATCCAGGATTAGCCGGATTCTAGGCCCGGGGGAGGGCCTCCGGAGTCGGATTCCAGGCCGATTCCAGGCTGGATCAGTACGTTTTTGCCGATCCATTCCATTTTTATGGACTCGGGTCCGGAAATTCGTATATAACGCGATGCATGATTTTCGGAAGTAAACTCTTCGTCGTGGAGGACGATCTGTCCCTCCAAGCGGCCGTTCAAGCGGTTTTCGGCATCCATAACGATGTCGAGACGGCCTCCGACCTCGCGGCCGCTCGGGCTCGTTTGGGCGTCTCTCCTTTCGATGTCATCTTGCTCGATAAAGGCCTGCCGGATGGCGATGGCCTTAGTTTGATCGCGCCCTTGAGAGAGCATTATCCTTTCGCGGCCATTCTCGTGATGACCGGCAGCCGGGACTTCAACGCCGCCAGCAAGTGTATAGCGGCGGGCGCTGACGACTACATCGTAAAATCGGAAACTCTCATTTCCGATCTCCTGGTACGCCTGCCGATCGTGCTTCACCACGCTTCCTTGCGAAGAACCGCGTCGCTCGTGCAGGCGATGCCGAGCCTTAAATTGCCCCAGGCCCAAACGGATCTCTCGTCGGAAAGCTATCGTCACTTTCTCGCCACCGCGGAAAAATCCTTTCTCAGCGGCGCCCTCGATCTTTGTGGCGGCGATGCCACTTTAGCCGCCGAAAAAATTGGCATGGCGAAAAGCACCATCTTCAAAAAGATTCTCGATTTCGGCATCGAGCGGCGCGGGATCCGCGGTAACCGAGGGAGGGCTTAACCATGGCAGTATTGGCTTTTCTATATTCCGGAATCCTCCTCGGCCTCTCGCAGGGTTTTTCGCCCGGGCCTCACTCCGCCCTGGTGATTACCCAAACGCTTCGCTTTTCTCTCAAAGAGGGAATCAAAGTCGCGGTCGCTCCCATCGTGGCCACTATTCCTATATTGCTGCTCTGCGGGCCCATCGCAGCTCTTGCCGCTCGCGCTAATCTCGCTCTCGGCGCCATCTCGATCGTCGGCGCGCTCTTCTTGCTCAAGCTTGGCTGGGAAAATCTCTCGCTGCAAAATTTCATAGTCGAACCCGGCGCCACGGCCGAACCGGCTTCGTTCTGGCGAGGCGCCTTCACCGCGCTCCTCAGTCCTCATCCTTATCTTTTCTGGATCACCATCGGGACGCCCCAGCTGGTCAAGGGATGGGCGCTGACGCCCTGGACAGCCGTTCTCTTCTTTCTCGGCTTCATGACCCTTTTTGTTCTGGCGAAGGTAGCCTTGGCCCTGCTTTCCCTGAAGCTCAAGAAAGACACGAGCGCGAGCTCCATTCTTTTCATAATGCGGGCCATGGGAATCGTCATGGCCGGCATTGGTCTCGCCGTCGGATGGGATGGACTGAAGTTGTTGGGGGTCGCATGAAGCAGGAAGGTGTCTATCTCGTCGTTGGGGCAGGGCCCTGTGGGTTGACCATGGCGGGCTTACTGGCGCGTAGGGGTCACTCCGTCGTCGTCCTCGAAAAGCTGGCCTCGCCCGATCACGCAGCTCGTTCTAACGATGAGAGAGCGATCAATCTCTCTCTTTCTCCGAGAGGCCTCTCGGTTTTGGCGAAGCTGGGCCTGGAGAAACAAATCAGGAACGCGTCATTGCCGACCCCGGGCAGAATGGTCCACTTGCCCAGCGGGCAGCAGGTTTGGCAGCCCTATGGCCTCGGTAAAGAGGGAAGCCTTCTAACGGTCGCCCGAGAAGAGCTTCACCGGATTCTAAGAAACGGTTTGAGTCAGTTTCCGAACGTCGAGATTTGCTACGGGAGTGAAGTCGTTGCCATCGATAAGAGCTCCGGCTCCGTGACCTATAGGGAGCAGGGACGGGAAGCGCGGCTAACGCCTACGCTCACCGTCGGAACCGACGGAGCTTTTTCCAAAGTGCGGCAGCTCATGCACCGAGGCGAGTACGCGAGTTACCGTCAGACTTTCTTTGGATGGAGTTACAAGCAGGTAAACATCTGTTCCGCGTTCGATCCGAACGGCGTGCACATCTGGCCCGCGAAAGACGCGCTCATCGTCGCGTTGCCCAATTCCCGAGGAGGTTTTACCGCGAATCTGTTTCTGGAGCGGAGCTCCGCTACTTCGTTCCAGGCGCTGCAAGGTGCTCAAGATATGACCGCCTTTCTAGCCGATCGCTTTCCCGATCTGGCGTCTGTGGCTTCGAAGATGGCTTCGCAACTGGAGAGGAATCCGGAAAACCATATCGTTGAGACTTCCACCGATCGTTGGCACGTGGGCGACAAATTCGTTCTCGCCGGCGACTCCTGCCACGCGATGTACCATTTCTATGCTCAGGGTCTGAACACGGGGCTGGAAGATTGTGATGAGCTGGATCGGCGGCTTGCCCACCACGCGCGCGCCGAGGCGCTCTCGCGCTACCAACAGAGCCGTAAGCCGAGCGCGGATTCCATTTCCGAGCTGTCGCGAGCGAATTTCACCACTCTCAAAGACCGGGTGGCGTCGCCGCTGTACCACGCCCGCCTCGTTACGGAACTTTGGTTAAACCAGGTGCTCGGAAAGTTTTGGCTCCCCACCTATCGCCTCATTTCCGACTCGGGCTTTTCCCAGTCCCGAGTCCGCCGCCGGCTCGCGTTGCGCCGATGGACGTTCACTTTGGCGGGATTACCTTTACTGGTGGGGTCTATGGCTATTTTTGTGACTATGAGCCGCGTGTTGCAGGCGCTCCGTTCCAAAGAACTTCCGCCGCCCTGTTTGCCGGAGCAGGAAGCGAGCCCGCTGAAGAAGCACTTCGCCTTTAAGTCGCTCTGCCTGATTTTTGGCGCTTCTCTACTCATGGGCGCGGCTCCCAGCCAGAGAACGGTTCGGGTGGGACTTGCTTCCACGCTGTCCGACATTGGGACAAACTCGTCCATCCCTCACGGCGATTTCTTCCGGCGTGGCATTCAACTCGCCATCAAACATTCCGCAAAGACGCTTCGAGCGGCCGGGATCCGCATCGAGCTGAAGGATTACGATTACGGCAACGATCGCCTGAAGGTCATGGAAGTGGCGAAGAGCACGGTGGCGTCCGATGTCGCGGCGGTCATCGGGTACAACTTTTCCGATCACGCCATTCTCGCGGCCCCCATCCATCAAAAAGGGAAGCTGGCCTTCATTACTCCCACCGCGACCGCGGACCGTGTTTCGGAGCTGGGCGAGTTCGTTCACCCCTTGTCTTTCAACAATGCCTTTCAGGCCCGGTTGCTCGCGGTCATTGCCCGGAAAGAAATGAAGGCCAAGAAAGTCTTCGCGGTAGTGGCGCAAGATTGCACCTACTGCCAGGATTTCGCCGCCGGCTTTGCGAAAAGCTTTGGAGAGCTTGGCGGAGAAGTGGTGACGCTACCGGTTCTCAAGGACGACACGAATTTCACCGGCGTCGTGCAGGAATATCAAAAGCGCGGGGGCAAGTCCGAGCTGATCTTCATTCCCAATCACGAAGTCGTTTCAGCGGCCATTATTCAGGCCTTTCTCAACGCCAAGATCAAAGCTCCGTTCTTGGGTGGCGATGGGTGGGCTAATTACGGAACCCGCATTTTTGAGTCCATGTTTCAGGAGAGAACCTTCACTGCTTTGGCCATCACGCATTGGGACAAGCAGATGGTGAATCGTTTCACCGCCAAGTTTCTTTCGGACTACGAGGCCGCAAACGATCAGGCCCCGAACATGACCGCGGCCATGGCCTACGATTCCATGCTCTTTCTGATTGAGGCCTTGAAGACTTGCCCCGCTTTGGATCGCGTCGCCATCGAGGCCTGTCTCAGCAAGCAAACCACCTTCGAAGGGGTGACGGGGTCGTACCGCTTCCCGAAACCAAATGCCGCTCCCGAAAAGAGCCTCGTCATCTTGAAACGCAAGAACCGCCGTTTCGAGTTCTTGAAAGTGGTATCGCCTTGATTAAACCCTGCAAGCGGGCTTTCTCTTTAAAGAGCCAGATTTTGGCCATGACGCTTGGCTGTTTCGCCATTCTCGCGGGGAGCATCCTATGGGTCCAGCGGAGCTACATTCGCCAGCTGAAACTCGACGAGCTCGAAAAGGTCGGCTCGCTTCTGCTCGCTTCGGGCGAAAGAGAGACCGACGACCTCATTCCGGGAATTTTACTCAAGGAGGAGCACCTGGCCCTGAAAATGCTTCTCGAACGAATCGCCTCGCGAGGGGACCTGAAGGAAGTGGATTTCGGGCAGCCTTCGGCTGATTTTCTCCAGAAACAAAAAGGCTGTCACGTCGCTTCCCCGCGATCGTGGGTTTGTATCGACGTCGAAAAGAACGAAGTAGTCAGCTACCACCAGGCGGTCCTCGACGGTCAAATTCTCGGCGTGCTTCGTAAAGTGAAATCAGGCCCGAAGTACGCGCTCAGTGAAGCCCGCCGGCCCTTTCTCACCATTATCGGAGTTTTGATGCTCTGCCTGGTCGGATTGGTGGCGGGCGTTGCCCTCTTTCTCGACAGAGTCGTACGAGCCCCCTTGTTATCTCTCGGAAAAATATTGGAGCCGGCGCTCGCCGGAGAGGTTCCTCTGGATACCCCGCTCAGCCGGGTAAAGGAAATCAACTCGGTCATCGGGCAGGTGAAGGAGCTCGTCATTCGATCTCGCGACAACCGAGCGAGGGCTCTGATTGGCGAGATGGCGGCCGAGGTAGCTCACGACATTCGATCTCCGCTCGCCGCCCTCGGTGTGGTGGCTGAGTTTAGCCCTGAGTTACCGGAAGACCGTAAGGCTCTCTTGCGCAATGCTTTGCAGCGCATTCGGCAGATAGCCGACGATTTGCTCGCTCGTCATGCCAAGATTGGATCCGTGAACGCGGAGGAAGCGAGTCAGCCCGCCTCGGCGGCTTACCCCGATCTCATTCTTCCTCTCTTGGAAGACGTCGTGGAGGAGAAGCGGCTCTCCGCGCACGGTAACCAGATCGAAATTCGCGTTCTTCCCGACGAAGCGGCCTATCAGCTTTTCGCCGCCATCGTTCCCGCGGAGCTCGAGCGGGTCGTGTCGAACCTGCTAAACAACGCCGTGGAATCTTTCGGGCCGAAGGGAGGATTAGTCGAGGTTCGCCTGAGTGGATCCGCGACTGGAATTAAGATCGAAGTCAAAGATAACGGCGGCGGCATCGCACCCGACGTGCTGCCTCGCCTCATGGAGTACGGATTTACCTCAGGGAAACCCGGAGGATCGGGCCTCGGTCTCTATCACGCCAAACGGCGCATCGAGGCGTGGGGTGGGACCCTGCAGATTCGATCGAGTGTGGGAGTGGGAACGGAAGTCGTGATCCAGTTGCCGAGATGCGACTCGCCGGCCTGGCATGTGCCGGAGCTGGTCCTCGCGCCCGGAAGCGAGGTCGCGGTCATCGACGACGATCGCGGCATCCATCGGCGCTGGCTGGAACGTCTGGCGGACGTGATCCCGGCTTCGCAAATAAAGCACTTCTTGTCGCCCGACGCGTTTTTGGCCTGGTACCGTCAGCGGGATTTGACCACGGAGGCTCGTCTGCTTGTGGACTATAGCTTTCTGGGAGAAACTTTATCTGGTCTCGATCTCATCGAGAGGGAAGGGTTGGGAGCCCGGGCTTTCCTCGTCACGGGAATGCATCGAGACAAGACCTTGCTCCAGCGTTGCGAGCGGCTCGGAGTAGGTCTCATTTCAAAATCTGTTCTGGAATTCGTTCCGGTTCGCGTGGGAGCCAGTCAATGAATCAAAATCTAGAACAGGCCCTATCTCGGTTGGAACCTCTCTCGCGCGAGCTCGAGCCCACGCCTTCTCAATTTTCCGGATGGATGCAAGAGGCGACGAGCTTCGCTTCCCAGTTTCTCGAAACTCTTCCCGAGCAACCGGCTCGTAAAGCTTTCAAAGGCGCGGACGTGTTTCGTGGCCCGATGCCCGCCAACCCGCGGAACCATCTCGACGTATTTCGTGAGCTCGAGGAGAACACCCTTACCGCCGGACTCAATGCAGCGTCCCCTCGCTATATGGCGTTCGTCCCTCCAGGCGGAATTCCTTCGGCCGCGGTGGCGGATTTTCTCGCGGCGCTGACCAATCGCTATTCCGGTCTGTACGCGGCCTGTCCCGGCGCGGTTGAAGTCGAAAATGCCGCCGTGGGCTGGCTTCGCGACGTCGTCGGCTTTGGTCCTGGCGCGTGGGGCACTCTTTTGAGCGGAGGCACCCTCGGAGCGCTCGCCGCGCTGGTGGCGGCGCGGGATACGAGATCACCTGAGCGTTGGGCCCGGGGCGTCGTTTATCGGACGTCCCAGTCCCATCATTCCTTGAGCAAATGTCTGAAGGTGGTGGGTCTCGGGCACATTGCCGTTAGAGAGATCGAAGTCGATGCCGAGTTTCGCATGAGCCCTCAGGCTTTAAGAGAGCAGATCTCCAAGGACAAGGCTACGGGCCTCGAGCCTTGGATTCTCATCGCCACGGCGGGAACCACGAACACGGGCGCGATTGATCCGCTTCCTGAGCTCGCCGTAGTGGCACGAGCCGAGGGACTTTGGTTCCACGTGGATGGCGCTTATGGCGGGCTTTTCATTCTGGCCGACTCCGCGAAGGAGGCGCTTGCTGCGATGAAGGAAGCGGACTCGTTGGTTCTCGATCCGCATAAGAGTCTGTTTCTGCCCTATGGTTGCGGCGCCGTGCTGCTCAAGCGCGGGGAGCTTCTCAACCAGGCGTTCTCCTACAGCCCCTCTTATTTACAAGATCTGGCTCAAGATACGGATCGATCGCCTTCGGACTACTCTCCCGAAGGCACCCGCCATTTTCGAGGGCTGCGCATCTGGCTTGCGCTTCAGCTCCATGGCGTCTCCCGGTTTCAGGCGGCGCTCGAAGAAAAACTTTGCCTGGCCCGTTACGCCTTTGAGAAACTCTCGAGCGTAGCTGGCGTCGAAATAGGCCCGGCTCCGCAGTTGAGCTGCGTTACCTTCCGGCTCAAAGGAGAAGACAGCCGTACCGAATCTCTGATGAAAAGGGTCGCTCAGTCGGCGGAGTTCGCGTGCAGCTCGACTCAGCTTCGCGGCAGGTTTTTCGTGCGCCTTTGCATTCTCAATTTTCGCACGCACCGCGAGGATGTAGACCGCGTGATCGCGGATTTGACAGCCCAGTCGATCGGCCTGTGACAAAAATCGTCACCGCAGACCGGTTGGCCTGGGCTTTGCGGAGTTCACTGGGCGTAGGCAGGCAACGAGCCTGTCTGGGCTCACGGAACCGTAGGTAAGATCGACGACTGTATGGCAAAGAAGTCCCGAATTTTAGTTTGTGACGACGACGAGCTGGTGCACCAGTCGGTGAAGCTTTGCCTTGGGAAGCTTTACGAAGTGGCCCATGTATTCAACGGCGAAGAGGCCCTGCAACACGTGAAGACCCACGCCGTCGACGTTCTTTTGCTCGACGTTCAAATGAGAACCCCCGACGAGGGGCTCCGTTACCTCTCCCAGATAAAGAAGGCCGATGGGGACGTCATCATCCTGATGCGAAGCGCGATGACCGACTTCGGCACCGTGGTCGAGGCCATGAAACTGGGTGCGACCGATTATCTTCCTAAGGACGCGAGCCCTCCTGAGCTCAGCATCGCCATCGATCGCGCTCTCGAAATCCGCGAGACGCAGCTCAGGCGGCACCAGCAAAATTCCGAAGTGGAGACCTACCACAACCGGCACGTCATGGTGGGTGAGAGTAAGCCCGTCGAGGCTCTGCGACAGACTTTGAAGAAGGCCCGCAACGCGCACGCGAATACCGTCATCACCGGTGAGCCCGGCGTGGGCAAAGAAGTAGTGGCTCGGTTACTCCGCGGCGTCCTGCCGGACGGATCGCTGGCTCCCTTTGTCAGCGTCGATTCCTCGACCATTCAGAGCACCATGGCCGAGAGCCTGCTCTTCGGTCATGAAAAGGGCGCCTTCACCGGAGCCGATAAAACCAAAAAAGGGTTATTCGAGGAGGCCGACGGGGGCATCATCTATTTCGACGAGATAGGCAACATGCCGCTCGACATTCAAGCGAAGCTCCTGCGGGCCGTTCAAGAAAAGGAAGTGTCTCGCCTCGGATCTTCCCGGACCATCCCTTTAGACTTTCGAGTCGTGTGCGCCACCAACCGCAACATGGATGAGATGGTCGCGGCCAAAGAATTTCGTTTCGATTTGCTCTCTCGACTCAGCGTAATCCCGATTCCTATTCCCGCGCTCAGGGATCGAAAGAGCGATATCCCGCTTCTCGTCGAGCATTTCTTGAAAAAATCCGCGGTGGGCGCGTCCTACAAAGTCCTTCCCGCGGCCATGGACATGCTCGTGCGCTACTCGTGGCCCGGAAACGTGCGCGAGCTTTCGAACGTGCTTACCTTCTGCCTTACCATGGTCGAGGGCGATACTATCGATGTGGCGGATCTTCCGGTGCGCATTCAAGAGTCGCAGCCCGTGGTGGCCAGCGAGAACCCGAGCGGATCGGGAGATTTTTACGATCAGGTCAAAGAATTCGAAAAAGCCATTCTCACCCGGGAGTTTGCGCGAGCGGGACACAACATCGCTCAGCTGTCCCGGAATCTGAAGATGGATCGTTCTCATCTTTACGCGAAGCTTCGTAATTATGGGCTTCATACCAGCAAATGAGATTCGGATTTTGGTGACCGCCGTGGCTCCGGCCGCGGATTTGACTCGTTTCCTTACGGAAGCGGAGCGGGAAGAGGAGAAAGGTTTCGCCAGCGAATCCGCTCGTGCTTTGTTTCTGACGGCCCGAATTTCGATCCGGCGAGTCCTGGGAGACCTGCTTCGCGTGGACCCTCTCGAAATTTCCCTGGCCCGTCGGCCGGAAGGTAAGCCGTATCTCCCGGCTCACCCGGATCTTTGCTTTAATGTTTCCCATTCCGGCGCGCTCGTTCTCATCGGGCTCAGTCAGGGCCGAGAGATTGGTGTGGATATCGAAAAGGTGAGGGAACGGCCTCGATGGCGCGAGCTCGCCGTTCGTTTCTTTTCTTTCAAGGAACAGGCCGCGACCCGGGATTTGGAGAGCTTTCTCCGTATATGGACGAGGAAAGAGGCGTACCTCAAGCTGCGGGGTGGGGGAATCGATCGGGCACTCAATAGTTTCAGCGTGCTTGGGGAAGATTCCGAATTGAACGCTGTTTTAGTCCCGCTTACGGTTCCCGACGGCTACGTGGCGTCCCTGGCTGTCGACGGAAATCGAGCTATCGAGCTTAACGAAGGCCGAAAGTAAGCCAGAGACCAAAGCGCCCGGACTGCCGAGCGGCCCGCCCCCATTCCGTCGAGCCGTTGCCGCCGAGATGGCGCCCCTCGACGGTGAAGAACCATTCCCGCTGCTTCGCCCGAATGTTTTGCGTGTAGCCGAGCACGGTCAAGACACTTCCGTCATTCAGACTCGTGACCGATGTGAGAAACGGCGTGCTGCCCCCGTCTCCGCGCCGGAGATCGGCAAACAAAATGTCTCGGCTATAAAAGCTTCCCGTTCCCCAGGCTGGCCGATGAAAGGCTCTCGACGTGGGAAAAGCGTAAGCATCCGAGCGGTCCATAGGGCGCGCTTGGTTGCCGTGGCCATTGCGAAAGTATTCCACCGCGAGACGATAGGGAACCCACCGCGGGCTCCACTGAACACCGGTGAGCCAGTCGCACCGAAGGCCGCCGCCGCTCGGCGGGGCATGGAGGTTTCCCTCCTGATACGAGAGCCATTCATCGGAAACTTGCTCGGTCATTCCCAAACCGACAAAGCGATCGGCCACGAGGCCCCAAGTATCAACGATTTCCCCGCTGCGCTTGACCAGGAGGAAGGGACTCAGTCTCGCCCATTTATCGGTTTCCGAGACGACCACTCCGACTTTCGCACTCCACCGAGCATCGGGCATCCACTGAACCTGACCGAGCCACACTCCCTCCTGAGGTAAAAGCGGAGAGACGAGGCTCAGACCGCTCAGCGCGGGATTGCCGGGGCTCGTGAGCAAAGCGGTCGACTGATCGAACGTGCGCTTGCCGAGCGACCATTGAAAACTATCCGATGAGCGCTCATAGAAACTTTCCCAGAGCACGCACCCGGGAGGAGTCCTTTCCCCCTTGGTAACGACGGAGCACTGCCCCTCGACCTTGACGCGGTTATTCTCCTGGTCGTAAAGGAGCCGGCCTTTTCCCGTGAAGGCGCCTTGATCCGTGGACTCGGCCACAGAGCTGTAGCTCACTTCGGGAGCAACGTGCAGCTCTATCGCGGGAGAGGCGAAAAGCATGGCTATCTCCTCCCTACTCGGCCCGCGCTTTGCGACAGGCTTTCGGGATTGAAGAAGCTCTCCGGAAAAGTGTCCGGCTGAGCCGGGCCAAAAGAGACTTGGGTGAAATCCCCGGTTCTCAAAGCATCTTCGATCTTCGCGCTGACGAGTCTTTTATCAGAGCCGTACTGATAGCGAACCGTTTTCAAAAGTTTTCCGGACAGGGCGAAGAGTTTGGCTCCGGGCGGGGGCTTGCAACCGGTTCCCATGTCGATTTCAATGCGTCCGTAAGCGGCTTGGGAATTACCCGAGCGAGGCTTAAGAACGAGCGTGCCCTTGGCGAAAGACTGTGCTTCGTAATCGTCGGCAAAACGGACGCCGGCCACGTCCGCATTCGACGCCTGGCCGATGAGTCTTTGGGCGGGCGAGATACGGATGGGCTTTCTCATATTCTCTTTTTGCATCCACATCGCGCTTCCGGACGAAAGAACCGCTATGCGGCTACCGGCCGGATCGGAAATGGCGACGGCGAGAAAGCGATTCGTCTTGTTCGCGACGAGATAGGTCACCGCTTCGCCTTGGGACGGGGTAAACCGAACTTCGAGGCGAAAATCTCCCGGGGGAATTTGACGAAGCGAGTCCACGAAGGCCATCTGAGAGCTGGCATCCCTGGGATTACACTGAGCGTGCGCGGGAGAGGGGGCGAAAGACGCCGCGAGAATGCCCGAAGCGAGTAACCGCAGAGCTCCGGAAAGGCGCGCCGAGAGAGAACGGCTCGCCAAGGTGCGGGCGCTTAGCCAAGAGGCGAGAGCGGTGCTCATTAGCGTAACGATCAGCACGGCAAAAGAGCCCGTCCAATCGAGCAGAAATTGAAGGTGATATCCTTCGGAAGATCCCGGAGGAGGCGGCATCGGCAGCCCGCCCGCGAGCCGCACCAGGTACGACAAGGCGCCCGCGGCGGCGACCCCCGCGATACCCGCGACAAGGCCTAGCAAAGCGCCTTCCCAGAGGATGAGGCGAGACAGTTCCCAGTCCTGCATGCCGATGGCTTGGAGGGTGGCCATCTCCGCTCTTCTTTCGAAAAGCGCCATCATCAGGGTGTTGGTCACCGCGAGCAGGGTCAGAAGAAAGAACATCGCTTCCATGAACGAAAAAAGGCGGCCGTAGAGGGCTCGCACCGACTGATAGTAATCCGCAAGGTCTTCCCAGCGTTTGACGACGAGATTCGGAGCACCCGATGCCAGCATTTCCTTCACTGCGACGTGAGCCGAGGCGGTGTCTTCCGTGTTTTTTAGGCCGATGACGAGGCCATCCACCAGGTTGGTGTCATAGAGGCGGAGCGCGGTTTCCACTGGGAGGATCAGACTTACGGCATCGAGCTGCTTCGAATCGGATTCGGTCAAGCCTGCCACGGTAACGTCCATGGCATTGGTTCGCCCTGAGTCCGTCGAGACGAGAAGGGACACGGAATCTCCCACTCGCGCGCCGATGCGGTCCGCGAGAACGCGGCCGAGCAGCACTCCCTCAGGACGTTCGGGATCCAGGCCTTCTCCTTCGACGATGCTAGTGAGGGAAGCCATGCGGGAAAACGAGTCGGGTTCCACCGCGTAGCCGGAAAAAATATCCGAGCGATCGGACGTTCCCACGATGCCGGTGACCTTGCGCCGCGGGGAAAGGGACTCGAGTTTGGAGGCGAGAGCCGGGTTGTTCCGCAGTTCGCGCGTGATCCGTTCCAGCTCCGAGACGGCGAGGCGGTGCTGCTCGGGGACCGCTCCGTCGAAGTAGCCTTGTGCGGCGATTTGAAGGTGGCCGTTACCGGAGTGTGAAAACCGCTCCGCGAGACCCCAATGGGAAAACTGAACGAAACCATAGAGCATCAAGGTGCAAGTGGTTCCGAGTGCGATACCGCCGAGCGTGAGCCCAGTGCGGCGCTGATTTCGACTGAGATTGAGGAGGGCCATTTTAAAGAGCGTCTTGTTCATGCCAGTCTCCCGTCTATTAAGAGGATTTGCCGGTCGGCGCGATTAGCGAGTCGCGTCTCGTGGGTAACGAGAAGAAGCGCCGCCTTCCACTGCCCACAGAGATCGAACAATAAATCGATGACCTGCTCACCGCTTGCGGCGTCGAGGTTGGCCGTTGGCTCGTCGGCTAGGATGAGCCGCGGGCGATTGATGAGCGCTCTGGCGAGCGCGACGCGTTGGCGTTGGCCGCCGCTGAGGGTCGCGGCGCGCTGATTGGCCTGGGCGCCAAGGCCGATGCGTTCCAAAAGGTTTTGCGCCTGGGCGTGGGCTTCACGAGGGTCGGTACGTTTCAGAAGAGCGGGCAACACCACGTTCTCCAGCGCCGTGAGTACCGGAACCAAATGAAAATGCTGAAACACGAAACCCAAACCGTCTCGGCGAAACAGAGTCTTCTCCTTGGGTGAAAGAGTGTGGAGCGCTTTTCCTTCGAACCATACTTCTCCACAATTCGGATCCTCGATGAGACCCGCGACCTGAAGGGCCGTTGATTTTCCGGAGCCGCTGGGTCCGGTAAGGGCCACTTTTTCTCCCGCTTTCACCTGCAGACTGAGCCCGCGCAGGGCGGTGACCTCGGTGTTGACCCCGTTCCCCATGCGGTAGCGTTTCGTGATTTGGCGAAGCTCGAGCACGTTACTTGTCTCCCTTCAAGCGGACTAGAAGTCGTTCCATGCGCGCGGCTTCAGCTTCAAGCTTCTGCTGACGCGCGATTTGCAGCGCTTGCCGAGCGTCTTCCTGCGCGATCTCCGACTTTTTGAAAAGAGACGGGAGCACTGCGTAGACCTCGGCCCGATTCATCAAGGCGATGAGCTGAACCTTGGGATCCCGGTCGGCCTTGGCCTTTCGAACGCTACGATCCAAAAGAGGAAAGGCATCGGCGAGGTATCTCAGCTTGGCGTTCGCATCTTCCACATGACGACAACGCATCGCCGCCATCGCGCCCGCGAAGGACGCCCAAAGCACTTTATCTTTTTGCGCCACGAGGCGCAGGTATCCGTCTTCCAAAGCCGTGAGTGCTTTTTCGCCTTTCAGGCCTTCGGCCTGCTGCCTATGACGCTCGAAGATCTCCCGAGGGTTTTCCGTCGAGGCGAACACCGGCAGGTAGACCAGCAGAGAGACCAGCAGAAGACAGAGGAGACGTTTCATTGGCCCACCAAGAAATCGACGATGGTGTTGACCGAGCGAAAGACACCCTTTTGGTTCTCCCCGACCATGACGTTGAACTCCTGCTCCAAACCGACGATGAGCTCCAGCGCGTCGATGGAATCAAGCGCGAGGCCCATGCCGAAGAGAGGAGCGTCGTTGTCGATCTCAGACGGAGATAAGGCCAGGTTGAGCTGGCGGATCATCATGGTCTTGACCGCCTCCGTAATCGCCTTTCGCTGAATCAGATCCGAGGGGGTAACGAACGCCAGTGAAGTTTCCATAAGTCGGTTTCCTTTCCTTGAGAGTTAATTGCCTTTGCCATACCCCTTGCACGGAGCTGGGGAGACGAAGGGCCAGTTTTTGATCTTTGATAGCGGCCAGGGTGAAAGTCGCTTCCACCAGGCAATCCGCTGAGCCGCTAGCCAATACTTTCTGAACCAGTTGAATTTTCGCCAGCGGCGGGCTCGTGAGCTCGCAGGTGACTCGGTATTTCGTTCCCGGGCGAGCGGGCCTTCTGAACCGGATTTCAGAATTGACGACGAGAAAGCAGTAGCCATCCCGGTGAAGGGCTTCCAATTCCACGCCCATGGCTTCAACGAAAGCGATGCGGGCCGCCTCGAACCACAGGAAGTAAACGCTGTGATGGAGGACGCCGTAGCGATCGATCTCGTTGAAGCGAGGAACCATTTCGATCTGAAAGCTCACGCTTGCCCCACCTTCTCGACGACCTGCACCACTGCGTAACCGCCGTGTGAGACGGTAAGCACGAAAACTCGTTCAATCGCAGTCGGCTGGGCGTGTTCCGTGGCGTTCACTTTCAGGTCGGAACTCGGCTCGCAGCCCTTCATGGGCGGCACGGTCTGGTGCTTTAAGGCGGAAAGAGCCGCGAACATGCCTAGCGCGCCGACGGTTCCTCGGGGGTGGCCGAAGACCCCAACCGGCGAATAGACCGGGGTATCCGGACAAGAGCCGAGAATGCCTTCGGAGAGCACTTTATCGAGCGCGCCGAGACCCGTGCCGTTGGCCACGATTAAGTCCGGGCGGCCAAAACGATCGACGGCCAATCGCAGAAGCTTCGCGGTGTTGGCGCCCGTCGCGGCATAGCGGTGCGCGCCCGGTGTGTCTTCGCCGCTGACCAAAGATCCGCGAAGTACGGCTTTCGGCTTCGCGCCGCGAGCCAGGGCGCCCTTCGCCTTCTCAAGGAGAAAAGTGATTGAGGCCTCACCGAGGAGGTAGCCGTGGGCTTCCCCATGAAAAGGACGAAGCCCTTTTTCGAGCGTGTCTCCCGACGGAATATGGCGAAGGTCGAGATACCCTTTTTCAAGGAGCGTCGAGTACTCGTCGACTCCCCCGCACAGCACGGCTTCCAGGCGCGGATCGCTCAGAGCCAGAGCCGCGGACTGAATGGCGAGAGACGAGGCCGCTTCTCCTTGCGTCACCATTACGGAAGGCCCCTGAATGAGATGATCGATGTTGAGGTAGCCCAAGCAGGCGTTCAGTACCGTGTTGGGAAAGAGCGAGGGATTTCCCGCGCCGATGCCTTCTTGTACGACCGTGCGATAAAACTGCTGAAGGACGTCGAGAGGTCCGGTGTCAGTTCCCAGAAAGATGCCGACCTTCTCCCGATTTTTCGTCGTTACTTTGAGGCCCGAGCTGGTGAGGGCTTGGGTCGCCGAGACGAAAGCGAGCGAAGAGAAGCGATCGAGCTTTCTCAGGTTACGACTCCGCCGGAGGACGGAAGTGGTCGCGGCCTCCGTCAAATCGACCGTACCGGCATGGCTCGTCGAAAAGCGTCCCGTAAAAGAGGGATTCGGGCCGTGATCCCGTACCCGAGACTCTCCTTCTTGAATCGCTCGGTCCAAGACGTCTGCGTCGGTGCCGAACGGAGTGAGTACGCCCGTTCCGGTGATCCAAAGGGTATCCGTCACAGGGGCATGAGTCTGTTCCGAGGCGGTGCGAGAGAAAACGGCGGAAGCATTGGAACCGCCAAAGCCGAAAGAGTTCGCCACCACGGATTGTTTCGTAAGTGAGGTCCCGGACCCTTGAGACATCGCAAGCGGGCAACCCTTACGCGGACCCTTGAAGCCGTGGCTCGCCGGAAGGCGTTCAGCGGCCAAGCTCAGACAAGCCAGCGCGGCATTGAGTGTCCCAGCCGCGCCAAGGGTGTGGCCCGTGGCTCCCTTGGTGCTGAGCAGAGTGAGCTCAGGGGCGCTGGCGCCGAAAGTATTTTGAATGGCTTTGGTCTCGGCAGGATCGTTCAACTCGGTACCCGTGCCGTGAGTGAAAACGCCCTGGACTTGAGAGCCGTCGACTTGGGCGTTCGTCAGAGCGCCCGTCATCGCGGCGCGAGCTCCGCGACCGGTGGGGTCCGGAGCGGTCGGGTGGTAAGCTTCCGACATTACGCTGGTGCCAGAGAGATAAGCGTAAGGCGCCCGGGCGGGGCGAGGTTTCGCTTCGAGAATCATCGCCGCGGCGCCTTCGCCCAGGCTCAACCCCGGATCGCCTTCGCTAAAGGGAGAGGTCAGCGTTTTTGAGAGTCCCCCGAGGGAGCGAAAGCCCGCGACGGAAAGTTCCGCGATGGGATCCACGCCGTAAACGAGGGCGGCATCCAACTCTCCGCTCTCCAACTGAGCTTTGGCGAGCTCCAAGATGACGGTGCCCGAGGAGCAAGCGGTGGAAACCACCGCGCGGCTTCCTTTGATTTGAAAGAGAGCGGCGGTCATGTCGTTCATGGAGTTGTAGGCGCCGGAGAGCACGAGACTGGGGTGCCGGCTCTTTCCGGTTCTCGCGTGCTCCCGAAAGAGCGATTCGAGATCGGTGGTGCCGCCGAGGCTAGTGCCGCAGAAAATTCCGATGCGCTCGGGCGAAATCCCCGAGGACAGCAGTCCGCTATCGACAAGAGCTTCCTGAATCGCGAGTAAGGCGAGCAGGCCCGCCCGGCTGGTGCGCTTCAAGGTTTCCCGGGGAAATCCCGTACGGCGGCGAAGCTCCTCGTCGGAGAGAGCGACTTCCGCGACGAGGGGAAGATCACCCGTGGCGCCATTGGCCGCGAGGTGAGTGGAAGGACGGAACCAGGCCTCTCGGCCTGAACCCTTTTCCTGACAAAGCTCGGCGAACACCTGGGGGGCGTTGTTACCGGCGGAGCAAATCATCCCAATTCCCGTTACGGCGATTCCACTCATAACTACTCCACGCTCACTTCCATACTTTTCGTTTCGAAGAACGGGGTCGAGGACGTTACGGCCTTGGCGATGCTCTGATCCGATGGGCCGATGCCTTTCAGCCCGGGAAAGGCGATGTCGATGGGGAGAAAGGCAAATCCGAAGCCCTTACCGGTAGTCGGAGAAACGCCCGAGTAACGAAGCTCGCCCACGGCGCAACCATTCACGTACACCGGCTCGCCCGCTTTTGAATTCTGCCAGGGAAGGGTAGCCCCTTCCGTTTGAAAGCCGACTAGCCCGCGAGAGACCTCATCCCTTCTTTGAATGAGGCGCTCGTAATAGAGATAGGACTCCTTGCGGAAGTCGAGCGTGTAGCGAACTCCCATCTCGAAGGGGCAGTCACCCGAGCGAAGGGTGATGCCGAAGGCCGGCATGCGCGTCTCGTGGCAAAGGACGCGAAGTTCTTCCGAAGTAATCGGCATCGCGGAAAACTCCGGGACGGCGTCCAGAGCTTCCAGAAGAGCGCCGTACTCCGTGCGATTGACGATAAAGCGATACCCGTACTCCCCGGTAATTCCGCTGCGCAGGCACAGCCCTTTCGTTTCACAGAGATCGAACTCCATGGCATAAAGAACCCGAAGGCCAGTGACTTCCGGGCCCGCTATGGCTTTGGCGACCTTCCAGGAGTAAGGGCCTTCGATGAGAATCGAGGAGAGAGCTTCGTCTTTGTCCTGAATCTGAACGTCGGGGAAAGCCTTGGCTTCGGTGCTGAGAAAGTCGGTGACCGCGGCTTTCGCGTCCCGGGTAATGAGAAGCTGAAAGCGATCTTCGCGGTTGATGACGTAGATCATGTCGATAAGGCGGATGTTTTCGTCCAGCACCGGCGTCATAAGAGAGCAAAGCGGCTGAAGGTAAGTGAGGCGTCCAGGCAGAACGCGATCGAGAAATTCCGCGGCTCCGTCGCCGGAGACCTCGAGGATCGATCCGGTCTCGTTGGTATTGATGTACCCCACTCGCTCGCGGATATTTTGATAACCCGGGTCTAGCGCCGTGGCGCTAAATCCGCTCAAGGAAGTCAGCTCGGTTTCCTGAGTCCCCATTTCCAGTTCGTCGTCTCGGTACATAGTGTTTTCCTTTCGTGAAGTGCCAATTCCCATTGATTCCAGATTGCAACGGCGGTGCCAGGGGGCGGTGAGCCTAATGGCCGACGATTCAAGAGGTTAGGTTGGCGGGGAAAACCTACAGCTGTAGGTGGGAGCCCCTACAATCGGAGGGAAAAGAGCTCCTCCACAAGGCCAAAGCGCCGCGAACTTTCGTGGCACAACGCTTGCTTTGGTGCTGTTCCGAGGAATTTTCTTATGATCTCGATCGCTATTCCAATGGGACTGCACTGGTACTTAGGGCGAGTGGGCGCGAGTGCCGACATTGCCTTGCTACTCTTTGCCGCCGCGAGCTTGTTTCTTCTCTTTGGCCGGAGGGACACCTCTCCGCTTGACCGCACCGTGGGTCTCTACCTCGGAGTAATCGCCGTCCTCAGTCAGTTTTCTCCGCTCCCGGTCATCCGGCAGTTTTTCTCGGCTGGGATGTACGCCTCGCTTTGTCTGATGGCGTTTCTCCCCTTAGTGGTGGGGCGAGCTCCCTTCACCGAGTTCTTTGCGATGAGACGAGTTCGCAACGAAGCCGACCGAAAGAGCCTACGATTCAAGGCCATCGTTCACGAGCTCGCCTGGATCTGGGCTTTTATTTTCGCCGTCGCTTTCGCTCTCGCCGTGCATGCGTCCCGGGGCAAGGCGGTGCTCGTGGTGACGGCAATAGGCATTCCGTTTTCAGTCCTTTACCCCAAATGGAGAGCCCGTCATGCAAGTTGAAACCAAGAAGAAGCTGGCCCTAGTCACGGGCGGAACCCGCGGAATCGGAAAGGCCATCGTGGAAACCCTCGTGGAAATGGGCTACTTCGTCGCGTTTACCTATCAGTCCAACTCGGCGATAGCCGATGAGATGGTCGTCCAGTGGGGAGCCGATTCGGTTTCCGGTCATCAACTGAAAGCGGAAGACGCCGTTGGAAACCGTCAGCTCGTCCGCGATCTGAAAGAGGTCCATGGGGGAGTCGAAGTTCTGGTGTGCAACGCGGGCGTCATGAAGGACGAGCACTTCGCCATCATGAGTGAGCAGAACTGGAACTCGGTCCAGCAGATCAATTTCGTGAGTCTATTTCCCATGGTTCAGGAAGTGGCCAAGGGTATGATCCATCGGCGCTCGGGAAACATCGTTTTGATGTCCTCCGTGGCGGGCCTTCGAGGCCAGGTAGGGCAAACGAATTACGCGCCCACGAAGGCGGCCATGATGGCCTTCGGAAAAACCCTCAGCCGAGAGATGGGTCGTTACGGAGTGCGAGTGAACATGGTTGCGCCTGGCCTCATCGATACGGACATGACCCGCAAGATTGATCGCGTTCACAGTGCGCGTCTGAAAGAGCAGATTCCCTTGGGCAGAATGGGGCAGGCGGTGGAAGTCGCCCGAGCCGTTCGTTTCTTGGTCTCATCCGAAGCGTCTTATGTGCACGGCGCGACTTTGGTCGTGGATGGGGGGCTCGTATGAAAATACTAGAGTCGGATCAGATCCGAAAAATCATTCCGCATCGGCCGCCGTTTCTTTTCATCGACCGGGTGCTCGAGATTACGCCCGGCAAATTCGGCAAGGCGATAAAGGCGATTGGCAGCAATGAGCCTTATCTGCAGGGTCACTTTCCGGAGCAGACTATTTTCCCCGGCGTGCTGATGATAGAGGCCTTGGCTCAGACCATTGCCGTCGTCATGGGCTACACGGAGGAGCCGGGAACGGGGGCTTCTCCAAAGGTCGGGTACCTGGCGAAAGTCGAAATGAAGTTTCTGCAAGTGGTGAGGCCGGGGGACACGCTTACCCTCGAAGTGCGGCTCCTTTCGCACGTGAATAATTTCGTTCAAATGCAGTGCCGCGCGCTTTTGTCCTCGGGGCCCGCCGGCGAAGGCCGCTTGACGGTGGCGCTTTGAGAAATCGTAACAAAATAATCCTGGGCATTTGTGGGCAATGCGTTCTCATCGCCGTGTTCGGCGGGTGGGGGATGAGTGTGCGCTCCGCGTCCCGCACTAAGGTAACGGCTGAGCTGGATCGCGCGCTTCTGGCGGGAGAGGCCGTATCCGCGCCTGACGCCAAGGACGCGGCGTTCTTGCGCTGGCCTCGCGCGAAGCACACGGAAGACCTTTCAGAACTAGAAGCGATTGCCCGCAGCGCCCTTCAATACGATTTACCGGGCGTCATGCAGGCCGCCGTCACGCGGGCCGTGGAATTGGCTCCGATAAGCCCACGGGTAAAAGGCCTTCAGGCATTGCACTATTTGATTTCAGCTCGCGATACGGACCGGTCTCTGGAGAGAGTCAGCCATCTACAGAAAAGTCTGGAGGCCATTGCCGAAGCTACGGCTCTAGCTCCTGACGACCTCGTGCTCCGTCGGGATCGCATCCTGATCCATTCCCACATTCCTAAAGCCTTTGCCGACGTGGACGGTCTCGAAGCGGATCTGGAGTTTTTTCGTAAGGCCTACAGGGACCATCGCCTCACTCAGGATGAGCTGCGCCAAGTGGGTATCGCCGCTGAATTTTACCTAAGAGACGAGCATCCGGACTGGCTTGCGGAGTTCGGGTGTAAAGAAGGGAAGGTCCCATGAAGCAGATGAGCTGGGTATTCTTGGGACTGCTCCCTCTTTTCGTACTCCCGACGGGACAAGCCCTCATCGGGAGTAGTTTCCTCTACGCTTCGATGCTGTGGTGGAAGCTTTTGCGACGGGAGCCCGCGGCGCTCGGCGGAGTGATTTTCTGCGGGTATTTTGGCTTAGCGCTCTGTTACCACGTCTTGGGCTGGCAGGGAGTGGCGCCTTTGACGGGCATCGTAATCTATGGCGGCCTCGCGTTGTATTTCCTGGGCCGCGCGGTCCGGGGAAGCGACTCCAAAGCAGCTCTCCTGCATGTTGCCATCTGCGGGACCGCGATCGCGGTGAGTTTTTTGCTGCGCCCGCACGTTGCGTATATTTTTGCTCCGATAGCCCTCGTGACCCTCGGGTTTATGACCGAGGATCGCTGGCGCAAGCTCCTTTACCCCTCGTTTTATCGACGTAAAGGCTTCAAAGTGGAGCGAGTCGCGAGTCAGGAGGCCCGGCAGCGGGTCGACGAGATTCTTTCAGCGTCTTACGGAGAAATTTATCTGCATTCCGGCCTGCGTTCCGGCGGTAAAGTAGCGTGGCAAGAATTTTTGGTCCGCTGTCTCGCGCCGTCGCCCGGGAAAAGCTCGGTGATGTACCTCATCCGATCGGAAGAGGGCATTGCCGTGGGTTGTTTTCAGCTCTACTTCCTCGCCGAGGCAAAACGCTTTCCGTTTGAGATCGAGCTCGGTATGGACTTGGGTTGGATGCGCCGGGAGCTCGGAACTTTGGCGGAAGTAGGGCGCCTCGCGATTTTGCCCGAATGGCGCAATAATGGCTCGTTGTGGGAGTGCCTCTTTCACGCGCTGGCTCATGAGTGCGTCGCGAAGCAAGTCGCGTTCGTCGTTTGCCAGGCCGTCTCTCACGTTTATCCCATGTACCGAAAGATGGGCTTCCAGCCTTTTCTCCAAGAAGGCCGCTCCGTTTTGGACCGCGAATTTCAGACCCCGTGCGTGCCCTGCTATCTAAATCTCGCCCGCAAGATGGGCGCTCGCCTCGCTCAGGCGAGCGTGGTCAAGGGAACCTCTTTGAAACGTCGTCGGCGTTTGGAGATCTTCTTGAGCGAGGTGTCTCGTCGACAAGTGAACGAAAAGAGCCTGCTGGAGCTCACGTTGCTTCCACCCGAGGCCGTGCAAATTGATACGGAAGGGAACCCATGAATGATCCGCTGCTTTTTCTTTTCGACGGTCAGGGAGCTTTTCAGCCCGGTTGGGGCAAAGAGCTTTGCCGGTTTTCCGATTTTGCGGCCGCCATGGAGCGGGTGAGCGACGCGGTGGGGAAAAATCTCGCCGACGCCGCCTGGGGAAGAAACGCCGCGCAGACGCCGCGAGACAACGAGCTCCTTCAAATTACCTTGTTCGCTTTGAGCCGCGGCCTGATGTCCGTTATCCGAAATCAGGTGGGCGAAAGGCCTAAGCGGTTGGGATTTGCGGGCCATAGCCTCGGCGAATGGTTTGCCTTGGTGGAGTCGGGTGCGATCACCGAAAAGGAAGGGGCACGCCTTGTTCAGCTTCGCGGTCGGCTCATGGAGAAAGCCGGGCGTTTGACCCCTCAGGACATGCTGGTAGTGCAGGGCCGGGAGCTGGGTCCCGTGAAAGCACTTGTCAGTTCCTATAAGGGACTTTCGATCGCAAACCACAACGCACCCGATCAGATTGTCGTATCCGGGGACGTGCCGTCCCTCGGGGATTTTGCCCAAGCCCTTCGCCAAAAGTGGCGGATGCCCTCTCGCTGTCTCGGCACGGGAGTGGCTTGCCATAGCGTCTATCTTTCCCCGGTCGCGGGAGAGATGAACGACGCCATAGAAGGACTCGAGATCTCCAAGACCAATACTCCTTACTTTAGCGTGGAGGCAGGGCGCGAATTACAAGAGCCCGAGGAAATTCGAGGTTTCTTGCGGACTCACATGCTGGCGCCGGTGCAGTGGACCACGGCTCAGGAAAAATTCGTCGCTCTCGGTTTCCGGCGAGCCGTCGAAATCGGCCCGAGCAAAATTCTAAAAGGCCTCGCGATGAAAACGGTACCCAGCCTCAATGTGAAAACCGCACAGGAGGTGATTCAAAATGGACTGGACTAGCATCGAATCTCAATTTCAAAAGCCGGGAACTCTGACTCTCTTCTCGATGACCGGTCTTCCGACGAGCCGCAACGCCATGGGAAGCCAAAAGGATGTCTCCCTCTTGGGCGTTGCGTTCGGCCGTGAGGTCGCGGTCTCCCGCGAAGTCGATCCGGATTGGATCGCTTTCCAGCATCGGATGGGTCTGGGGCCGAAGCGTCTGGTCCAACTTTGCTCGGACTCCGTGCGGGGGCCCGAAGCGAGTCTTTTGGAAGGATCGACTGGCGGTACCTATCGGGATTTGGCTGGGCTGAGTCCGAGTCATTCCTCGCGGGAGGTGGTGAAGGCCTGGGGCGGGCGGCATGCCTTCGCGGATTGCTCGCCGGAAGCCTTCCAGCGGGTGTTGAGCCGGGCCTTTCTGTTAATCGACTGTGCCTCTTTGGTGCCCACTCTCCCCGCCGAACGGGTGGAAGAGGCGCGCTTGAAATCTCCCGATGAGGTAACGGCCCGGCTCGATCGTTACGGCGCCGGGCTTTGGGCTCGCGCCTGCTACAGCGTGCACGGCGATCAGATTCAGGCCGTTGGGTCATTGAACGAGCTTAACGTCGTTTTGTCGATGGGAGGAGATCGTCTGCTCGTTCCTTGTGTTCCTCGGGACCGGGTGCGGATGGATTTGGAGGTTTCCTTTGCGTTAGAAAACGGTAAGGCGACTTTGCTTGGAGTCGTGGAGCAGGTGATCGAGAGAAATCGCCACGTCGGCTCGCGCACGGCGGTGCTCCCGGCGGATAGTCTCAGTCAAATCGAGAGCACGATTACGAAGCTCGGCGCGAAGCTTGCCGAAGCAGGATTCGAAAGAGGCGTTTTCGGGCTCGACGGGTTCGTGCTCGAGGAAGGGTTCGTGGCCTACGATCTCAATCCTTGTGTCTCGCAGGCGTTCTTTCCGCTCTATTTAAAGCGCCAGATCGAACATTTGATGGGTCCGGCGGAGCACTTTCAAATTCATCTCTATTCCTCGTTTCCGGAGATTCCGTTTTCGTGGCTGGAGTCCGAGGGCTTCCTTTTGAAATGGCAGGACGGCGCGCAGGGTATGTTTCCGCTGATGTTTCACTCGGTGCCGTCGCGAGGGAAGGTGTTCGGAAGGACCGTCCTCATGGCGCTGTTCCTTGGCGACACCCGCGAGGAGATAGCCCGG
>JAYUGC010000148.1:0-25080 GCA_043767805.1 Pseudomonadota bacterium
TTGTGGGACGCGCGCGGATCCGTGGGGTGGTACCGAAGCTTGAGAACGCGTCACTGACGACCACCTCGGAAACGCCGCATGAGCCCTCTGACACGGCGAAGGCAGGCATGGGGTTTCTGTTCTTGTTCGTGATTCTTGGTGTCCACACTTTGTGGCTGGGCATTTGTTTGCAGCAGATGAAGTCCCGCTCGTCCGCGCCGGCCTTCTGGCGGTGGTTGCCGGTGCTGAACCTCGCGGTTTTGTGCGATGTCGCGGGACATAGCCGCGTGTTTGTGATGTGGCTTATGCTGCCCTTCGTGAACGTGTTGTTTTGGGCGTACATGTGGGCGTCGGTCGCGCGGTCGAAGTCGATGAGTAGTGCTTGGGGATGGTTGTGCGTGTTTCCGGGGTTGTCGCTGTTTCTTGCTCCTTACATTTCAGCGAAGACAGTGAGGTAGCCTTCTTACAGATCGTCTCCATCTCGCAGAACGAGCCGTCCCAAGTGACAAGTGGAAGCTCAAATCGGCGGAGCTCTGTAAGTCGGCGGAGCCCTACATTAGAAAAGTCGATGCGGCGAACGATGCCGACGCGCAATCGGCCTTCCTGGCGGAATGCCCGGAGCTCGCCAAGCTCGTTTGGCCCAAGTAATTCAACCACTTAGGGCGGCATTATCCCTACACCTTGTTCGGGTACGCTCGGGGGATGGGTTTAGCCGCCGTAAAAGACTTCGAGAAGCCCCGAGTCCTCAGGTACCGCGCGCACGTGCGGTGGATATTCAAAGGATGTTACGCCCTGGGCGCTCTCTTCGCGGTGTTCACGCTAGCGATCCTCGCGCTCAAGGGGCAATTTAGAAATCCGAACGGCGGGCTCATCTCCGGGGCTTTCATGGCTTTCATTTCAGCCGAGTGTTTCTTTTTGGGCCGCTTTCTAGTGCGTCCGCTTAGCCAATTCAAAGTTCAAATCTACGACGACTCGATGACGCTCTTTCGCGTCGGAAAAGAAATCGTCATCCCCTTTAGCTCCATCGCCAAAGTGCGCTTTTCGAGCATCCCCTACATCGGCGGCTGGTTCATGATCAAGCTCGAGAACCGAAAGAGCTACCGCTTTACCGTGGTCCTCGAGCGCAGCGATTATCTCTTGGACGCCATTCACCAAGCTCGCCCCGGACTCTGTCAGGAAAAGAAGTTCTTTAGATACCGGCGTACGGCCATCTTTGCGGACCACAGCTGGGCGCGCCTCTACGACGCCTGCCGCCGCTGGCCTCTGCTCGTCGTAAAATATGGCCTCTTCCCCATCACCGGGTTTTTTGTCGTGCGCGAGCGAGGCCTTCCGCTTCTCGCGCCGACCGCGGCCCTCCTAATGCCGATGTTCGGTTACGCGCTCTACCTGCTTGGCGAGATGATCTTCGCGGCGCGTGTGCGCAAAGCGCTTAAGATCGACGCGAGTAACGTCCGGAGAGACGTGACCAAGGAGAACTCGCTACTACGAAAGCTCAACTGGTTCTACTACGGCTCGCTGACTCTGGCGCTCGCGCTGCTCTTTCTCAAATAACCGACTTCTCGACATTCTCATAGACCATGAGCCCCCAGATGCCCCATAGGGCGAGGCACAGGATGAGCGCTCCCATCGCACTGAAGTAGGCGACCGCTCCCACCATGAGATAAGCGGGCACGCCGAGCACCAATCTCCTGCGAATACGGCCAAGCTGACTCTGCGGCACGTCTGGTCGCAAGAGGCGCCGATTGTGCGAGGCCGCGAGCCAGAGCAAATTGAAAGCGAGATTCAAAGCGAGCATCACGCCCGCGTAAGCTGCCATGGCCGTGGAAGCGCCAGGTTCCAGCAGATAGCGGGCGACTAGCGCCGTCGGAAACGGCACCACCGTTACGATGAGCAGCACCACACCATTGGCGATGAGAAAAAAGCCGTCCGCTCGACGGACAAACTGAAAGAGCGCGTGATGGCCCATCCAAAGTACCAGCACCGTGCCGAAACTGATGACGAACGCGATGTAGGTGGGCCAGCTCTTAATCAGCGCGTCGGCTAGCTCCGCCGGCGTCGCGCCCGCGGCAAGAACCGGCACCTTCAAGTCGAGACTGAGTAGTGTCAGCGCAATCGCAAATACGCCATCGCTCAAAGCTTCGAGCCGAACGACGTCCCGGACGGCGGCGCTCATAGGGGCGACTTCAGCTTCATCTCGTAAACCCCGGATTTACCCACGCCTTGTGAGGCGCCCGCGATAAAGAGCTGGCCACCCTTCGGCGCGTAGCCGAATAGACCCGGATGAAAGTCCTTCGCGTCACTCAGTAACGTGCTCACGCCCGGCTGCTGAGGAAAGAAGAGCTGCAAATCATCCGCTTGATTGCGAATGAGTACGACGGGCCTGTTGATATCGAGCTGCACGATGTCCTTCGGGCTCAAATCAAAATAGCTGCGCACGCCCGCTTCGCGCCAGAGTACGCCTTCGTGGCTCGTGAGCATCACCGCGCCCTGCTTCGGGAAACGCAGCAAGACTTCCGTATCACGCACCTCAGGCACCTCTTCGAAGCCCGGCTCTTCCTCCCACTTGCAGTTCGGCAAGTTCAAGCGGAACAAGCGCACCAAAGCGCGTCCCCCTTTGGCGCGGCGGATGGCGTGAAAGTAAGCGTAAGGAAACTGACTGCCGCGCGAGAGCTTTAACTCCGCGACGGGCGGCGTCTTACAAAGCGGTGCCGGATCCTTCGCGGCATCGGCGAGACTATAAAGCTGGTACCAGGTGCCGAAGAGGCCTCGTTTTGCGACCGCACCCGTGTAGCTAATCGGCGTCTGCAAAACCGTCTCGGCCATTTGAAACCACTTCGGCAAAACGCGCGGGCGAAGAGTGGCGAGCGGATACACCGTCATGGGATTCGCAAACACCGCAAATGATCCGGTATTGGCCGATACGCAAGAGCCGGGCTCGTACTCGACGACTTTGGCTTCGCCTTTTGCCGTCTGAAAGAGGAGTCGCTTTTCCAGCTCGAAAGGAACCAAGTTGCGAATGTCGTCGTTCGTTTGGTGGTAATTTTTCGTCGAGACGAAATCGGAAATGAGATCCGGCACCGGGCACGGGCCGTCTCCGTAAGTTCCGCCCTGCGCCGGACGGGCCGGCATCAAAAGCAAAAGAGAAAAGAACGTGGAGGCCAAGTAGTGCCGTTTATCTTTTACCATTGGGCAAGCCCTCCATTGGCTTTGGCGCTCACTCGCAACGCAGGCACGAGATGCACCCGGATTCCTTCGAAACCTAGACTATCTTTCGGAAGCTGTAATTCCGTAAGGCGCGAGGCAAAACGCGCGGCGGTTTCCCGCAGCTCGTCTTGCGAGACTTTGAGCAAATTGGTCGCCTTGCGGATGGTAAGGGTCGGCTTGTGCCCGAAGAGCTGAATCATCTCCCGCATCCCGGGCTGATTCACCCGGATAGTGTGACCCAGGTGAGACAGCTCGGTCGTGCCGCGCTTCTCAACGGCTAAAATCGTGCGCTGGGAAAGCTGTTTGCGGTACACGTTATCGAGCCGCTCGATATGGATGCCGACTGTGCGAAACTTGCCCCACTCCGCTTCCCGGCTGATGGCGCCGATTTCAGCACGGGCCGAGTCGAACTCCATCGCTTGCAGGTGCGCGCGGATGAGCGCGTCCTTCGCGGAGAGCAGGCAATACCACTCTTTTTGCGAATCTGTCGACGAGACTAGGGTGCTAAGCCGCTGAATGGATTCCCCCGTGCGACCCTGGTGGCGAAGCGCGATGCACCGCCAGATCTCCAGGAGTTTCGCCAGCTGTGGATCTCTCGCCTCGAAATTCAAGGAATGGATCAGCGCCACCGTGTCACTCACGGGAGAAAGCCAGGCGAGCATCATCACGGCCTTGATGCGCATGTCGGGATCCTCGCCCGCCTTATCTCTCGCATACTCGAAAAGCCGCTGCCCCCGCACCTTAGAGCCAGTGAAAGCGTGGACGTAACCAAGCGCGTAGGCGATTTGCGGGTTTTGCGCCTTCTCGAAATGCTGCTCGAGAATGGGCAGATAAAATTTGAGCTCGTCCACGCGATCGAGCTCGAGGAGCGTGCGCGCGTAATGACTCACATGCTCTAAATGGGCGTCGCTCAACTGAAACGGCAGCGTGGAAAACGACTGCCGGTAGATGTGATACGCCTGGCGAAATTGATAGCGACGGAAGTACTCCTGCGCCTCAGCCAGTTTCTCTTTCTCAGAGGGTCTCATCTTAGATTTTTTTGGGAGTGCGTTAAGGCATAACTCTAGCATTCGCGTCTTCCAACTCAAAACATTCGAAAACGAGCGTTCGCTTTTGTTAATGCCGAATTTGGACAATTGCGGCGGGAGAAGGGAACCGTGCCCTTCTCCCGCCGACAGGTAAGATCACTTCACGCCGTAGCGCACCGTGCAAGCCGACGACCCGCCCGGCCCTTTTACGAGTCCCGCCGCGATGAAGACACCCGACGTGGCGGGAGTGATGACCCGTTTTCCTCCGCCCGCGGACACTGCCTTGCCTTCCAATTGCGCGGTGCTCACGCTCCCACTCGGGATTAAGTCCAAGGTGAGTGATTGCCCCAAGGTCACGAAGGAAGGTGTCGCTGTCACCGTGCAACTGGGCGCGGCTTCCACCGGCCCGGTGACTTTGATGTTGAGGATGGTCTCGTCCGTTCCGCTCGCGCTTTTTACGGAGAGGCGCACGAAGTACTCGCCCGCGTCGTTCTTGCCGGGCTTCATGATGAGCGTGTCATCATAAACACTCATCCACGATGGCGCCGCGGACTCGATGGACCAGCTCAGGTTTCCCGACGCTCCGTTGACCAAGACTTCCAGGGGCTGGTCGAGCTCGCCGCCGGCCGGGAACGAGAACGTAAAGACCTGCTTCTTGAAGAGCGGGGCCGCGGGCTTGCCATCGCAACTTTCCGACACGCCGCAAATCTCGAGGCCACTGGTGTCCGCGACATCGACGAGAAACTTGCGTGTCTCGGGAAGAGCCAAATAAGAGCTGTAGTTCGTGTCTTTGATGTTGCCCTTGCTGTTGATACCCACCACTCGGTACTCACCGGCTTCCTTGGCTAGGGCCGGGCCACCGGAATCTCCAAAACAAAGGGCCGCACCGTTTGCCGTATTCGACACGAAGTCCGAGGCGGAAAAGGCGCTTACCACGGACGTCCCCATGCGAAGCGCTCCGTCATTGCCGCCGCCACCTCCCGGCGAGGTGCAGCCGTAGCCCAGCAGAAACACTTGATCGCCTACGGCGACCGTGCTGCCCACCGCGACGGGCCTTGCTCCGTTGATGTCTTCATCCACAACGACGACGCTCACGTCCGTGTCCTTCGCGGGATAGTCCGGATGCCGAATGCCTTTTCCCCGATAAGGGCGGGCTCCATACGAAAACTCGACAGTATCTCCCGTCTTGAAGCAGTGAGCCGCGGCGATCAGCGCGCGAGGTCCCACCACCGTGGCGGTACAAGTCCCGCCGTTGGACTTCACCGTTACGATTTCCGAAAACGTCCCTTTGGGGACGACCACGCCATTGATGATGCGAGTACTGGCGCTAGCGACGAAACACAGCGCCAAAATAAGAGCCGTTATTGGGAACTTCATGAGTTGCCTCGTGATTTTGTTTTGAGAGTTTTGGGGTGTGTGATTTTCCGGAAATCAAACTGTCTACAATCGATACTGACACACGAAAAACGCGCGCCCCGGAAGCATCCGAATTGGTTTAGACAAAAGTTAAGGACAAAAAGACGAGCCCAGTCGTGGTAGGCTTCTCCGAACGTGCACTCCGTCGTCAGACTTCTCACGGCAGTATGGCTCTTGAGTCTATGCGCCTGCGCGTCACGGCAACTCGACTTCACCTGGAAACCGAAGGAAGTGAACGGCCGCAAGGTCATCCTCTTCGTCCCTGGGCTCTACGGATCAGCTCTTGCCGAGACCAAGTCGGGAAGCCGCGTTTTTCAGACCCTCGGTCAGGCGCTTTGGGGAAAAATCCCGCTCGCTCTCTCCGGAAAAGAACTGGGCATCGAAGACGCACGTGAGCTTCGCGCCGACGGGGTTTTAGATGGCGTCAACGTAATCCCGCTAATCTATACGGCCGATGGCTACGGAGATACCTTCGATTATCTAACCGATACCTTCAGTAAGAAAACGAAGGTCATTCCCTTCGCCTACGATTGGCGAAGAAACAACGTAGAAGCCGCTCAGTTACTCGGCCGCAAGATCCGGCAGCTGCGCGCGGCGGGCGCGAAATCCATCGCTCTCGTCGGTCACAGCCTTGGCGCCCTGCTCGTCGCCTATTACCTTAGGTACGGCGAGCAGGAACTCGAGAAGGCTGAAGAAAACTGGGAAGGCACGAAGTACGTCGATGCCGCGGTCGTCGCGGGGGGGCCCTACGCCGGCTCCATGACTTCCTTTCATGATTTCCTGCGCGGCACTTCCGTCGGGCTCTCCAGCACTCCGCTCGCCGCGGAAAGTATCGGTACCTTCTACTCTTTCTATCAGTTTTTACCACGGGTGGAGACCGGCTACTTTCTCAGCCCGGACATGTCGTCTTTCGGAGAAGCTCTCTTTAGCGTCGACAACTGGAGAAAATGGAACGCCGGTCTCTTTAGCGGCGACAAGAAAGCGAAGGGGCCGCTGCTTCTCAAACGAACGAAATACACCGAGCGGGCGCTGAGCGTGGGCCGTAAATTTTCGGACCTCATGGCCAGGCCGCAGTCTCATCCCCCGATTCGCAAGATTTCGCTACTAGCCATCTCTGGCACGGGAAAGAAGACTCTAGGACGTGCGTACTGGTCAGGAAAGCAGTGGCTCTTTAAGGACAAAGCCATGCGCGAAATTACCGGCTCAGAGGTGGCGACCTTGCTTGAAGACGGGGACGGCTTGGTAACGACGGCCTCCTCCAAGTTACCCGCGGCCTTTAACAGCCTTGCCGTGCAAATCTTTCAATTTCCCATGGAGCACAGAGGCATGTACTTGCAATCCGACGTGCAAGACAAGGTGACTCCCTTTCTCACGAGTCTCGGGTATTAGTTCGTCGGCAGCGTGGCCGGGATGCGGCCAGTGGTCTTTTGATAGGCTTGGGAAAGCCGCGAGAACGCAGCGCAGTTCCAGGTCAAACCGACGGCGCCGATGGAAACCACGGGTGCATCCGGATCGCCGCTGAACTGTTCGCTCGTGAACCCGTTGGCGTCGATACCGCTCGCCAGGATGCGAGCGCCGATCTCATTACCCCGGTGCTCAAGCTTCTTTTGAATCTTAGAGAAAAGCTCTGGGTGCGTTTTCGCGTTGATCTTGAGGCTGCTGTCCGGATGTTTCTCGAGTTGCTGCGCCCATTCCTCGGGAAACGCCCCGTTCATGACGATTTCATAAAATCGGCGGTTAAAGGTATTGACCTCGAGCTCTCCCGCTTTCGCGTTCTCGTTGGCGACGCGATAAAACATCTCGCCCATCGCCATGGTGGTGATGATCCACGGGTGACCGGCCGATTTCGGGCTACCATCTTCGTTCTGAAGCCGGCGCTCGCCCGTCCAAGGATCTTTCCGATAGCGGCCGTAGGCGGTTCCGGGAATGCCTTCGATGCGATTCATGGTGAAAGCCGGATCGTTTTTGAAGTCGTCGTGCAATTTCGCGGCAGTGGCCTGGACTTTGGGGTCACTGACGGAGAATCGTCCCCGTTTACGGCGGAGCGCCGCCATGATGACGAGCATGTCGAGATCGGAGTCTTTGCGCATGCCGCCCTTAATATTGATACTCGACTTGATATAACCATCCTGGAAAAAGTGATCCAGGGACGCAGCCGCCTGGAGGCCGGCATTCCTATACGGTTCCGCGCCGGGTAAACCCTGGCGCTCCATGAGCCTCGCGCCCTCAAGCAAAGCTTCCGCCTGGACTGCGCGCGTGAAGAAGTGATCGCCGTACACTTCTTCCCAAGCATCGTAAGAAGGATCTCCCCAGCGGCCTTTCAAGAAGTCCAAGTCGTGTTTCAAGACGGCGAGCGAAGTCTCCATGGCTTTGGTGACTTCTTCAGGAACCGCTTGGTTAGCCTTAAGAACGTCTTTTCTATCCAGCTGAAAACCTGCGTACGCTTGAATGACGGCCACAGCCCGCAACGCGGGACCATCATTTTGAGGACGTCCCCAAGGCTCGTCGAACGCGGCCGGCTCCCACGTCTTTCTTCCGTCCTCATGGGTCACTTCGATGACCCGGTACTTTGGCTCGCCGTAACGCACCGGAATCGCGCCGTGGTGTTTTTCATCCACGAAAAAGCCCGCGCCTTTTTCATCGAAAACCATCCACTCGTGCTTGATGGGCGTTTGCTGAACCTTTCGGGAAAAATCGACAAAAGCTCTGAGCACGGTGGAGTACTGCTTTTTCTCTTCGCTCGTGGAGGCCGGGCTCATGCGCATGTAGGCCACGCTTTCGGCGGCAATCCCCGAATCGCGAATCCAGTGGAAGCGGTAATCGGGCTCGCCCGGATCTTCGCCCTCGGGCGGACGACCGCCGGACGGAGACGCGAGCACCGCTCCCGAATAGGAGCCGTCGCTATTTTTTATGAAATTAGTAAGAAGGTGTTCCTTTTGCGAGGCACGCCATTTCGATCCTTCAGCATCGAAAGTCTGGCGAAGCCTGTCGGCGCTCTCGTCCTGGGTCAAAGAAGGCAAGGACCACCACGAACGAGGCGCCTTCTGTTCGGCGTCGGGCGCGGGCGCGGGAGTGCCATCTTTTGGCGGCTCCGCTTTTGAAATTGTGGTCAGTGCCAAGCCTAGCAAGACCAAATATAGAAGCCTCTTCAACCCATACCCCCTAATGCGACCCATGAATTGAGAGCAAAGGACGGGCCAGGCTTTTAAGCACTCGATGACTTTTGGTGCCCGTATTTAAAAACGACAATGAAGAAAAGCTGAGGCGATATCGGCGTACTCAGCGGGGATACGGCCGGTCGGCGGAAAGGCCATGAAAAAGGCGAACTAACCGCCCGTACGCGAGGGTTCTGTGGTGGGCTTCCAAACGCCCTTCCCTAAGAAGGACAGAGCCATTGTTTCCATGAACGCGGTACCGATACAGGCAGAACTCGTTGCATGCCCAAGTGGATGCTTCGGGCAACTTGCTCTGGGACAACCAGACCGTCTGGAACCGCGTCCGCTAATCAAGCAAAAGCCGAAGGCACGAATTGCGGATGCTGCAGGATGCGCGCCTCAAAAGACGCGCGCGCCGTTTCGGCGAGGCCTTCCGGGAATTTCGCCTGGCTGCGTCCCCAGCGATCTAGCCATTCTCCGCCGAGTAGCGCCGTGCTGACGGGCTTTGCGTAAGCCGCCGTCGTCTCCGCCTTGGGGCCCGTGCCCACGCCTGGCGCCACGAAAAAGCCCGCGGAAAGAAGCGCGGCTCTCACCGCTGTCGATGCGGAGTAAGTAAAAAGCTCGGCTTGGCGGCCCATACAAGCGCGGTGGACTTTCGCGAACGTCTCCGGAGTCCAAAGCCCCGAATCGGTTTTCGCCGAGAATGGATCGTAGAAAATAAAATCAGGAGGAGGCGCGCTTTCCAAGTAATCGAGGAAGTTTCCTTTTAAGAGCTCCCATTTTAGGAGACCGCCCGCGGCTTCCCACTTGCCTTGGCCCACGAGGCCATGAGGGGCGCCGTGACAGAGGTGAGGGAATTTCGTCGGGTGCTTGAGCGCGAGCTTCAGCGGATCGAGATCGCACTCGAAGCTCACGATTTTGAGAGGACGAATCAAGGGATTTTCTTTATATGCCGCTTCGAAGCAGCGAATGGTCGCCATGGCGTTCGTTGCGGCGCCGAGACCCACGTCCCAGATGACGAGCGGGTCGCCGCTCTGTTTGAGCCGTTCGGAAAGCTTGGCCTGCTCGACGTAAAGGCGGTTCGCCTCTTCGGTCGGCTCGCTCACCGAGTGCATCACTTCGCCCGAGCTCACTTGGCGGATGCTCGAAAAACCTCTGCCTGAGTCATGCACTTCGTAATCGCCGCGCTTTAAAGGTGGCTGTTTTTTCACGCGCGGCACGGTGGCGCTGCTCCAGTTGTCGGTGCGAGAGAGCGCTTCCCGGCGGCCTTTGTAATACTCGGCAAAAGTTCCCGCAAGAATGTTCGCGCGGATTTCTCGCATCATGCGGTGAAAGAAAGTGAGGTTATGGAAAGAGAGCAGATGCCAGCCGAGCACTTCTCCCGTCTTATAGAGATGATGCAAATAGGCGCGCGAGTACCGCGTGCAAGTCGTGCAGCCGCAATCCTCGTCCAGACTCTCCTCGGAAAACTTGTACTTCTCGCGCCGAAGCTGCAGGCGGCCTTCTTTAGTATAGGCGGTACCGCGCTGGGCGACTTGCGAGGGAAGGATGCAATCAAACATGTCGACGCCCCGGTGCACCGCTTCGAGAATGTCGATGGGAGTTCCCACCCCCATCAAATAGCGCGGCAAATCCCGGGGGAGGAGCGCCGCCGTCATTTCGCAGAAATCCTCGCGCTCCTGCTTAGTTTCGCCCACCGCGAGCCCTCCGATGGCGAAGCCGTCGAAAGGAAGCTGCGTCAGAAATTCCGCGCTCTGTTTTCTCAAATCGGGAAAGCACGCGCCTTGCACGATGGCGAACATCGACTGCGGCGAATCTCCCCGAGCCGCGAGACTTCGCTTCGCCCAGCGGTGGGTGACGCCGAGTGCCGCCAAGGCTTCTTCACGCCCCGCCGTGGAGGCAATGCATTGGTCGAGCACCATCATGATGTCGCTGCCAATGGCCTTCTGCATCCCGATGCTGATCTCCGGCGAGAGCAGATGCATTTTGCCGTCGACGTAACTTTGAAAGCGCGCCCCTTCCTCGTTCATTTCGCGGGAATGAGGGAGCGAGAAAATCTGAAAGCCACCCGAGTCGGTCAATATGGGCCCGTCCCAGTTCATGAAGCGGTGGATGCCGCCGAACTGGCGGAACACTTCGGGACCGGGCCTGAGAAGCAGGTGATAGGTATTGGCGAGCAGCACCCGCGATCCCGCTTCCTTCAGGGAATCGATGGTCTGGCTTTTCACTGTTGCCTGGGTGCCGACCGGCATGAAGATGGGCGTTTGCACCTCACCATGGAGCGTCTTAAAGGTGGCGGCGCGGGCGCGGGAACCCTCGGCTTCCTTTGCTACGGTAAATCCCAGTCTCGGCATCGGAAGTGCATAGCATAACGGCCGAACGGAAGCCATTTGAGCGCCGAGGCAGTTGTGGGTTTTGAGCCCCGCCTAGGCTATAGCTAGGAAATAATTCGCTTACTTGACGAGGAAATCCCGATGAAAGCCGCCGTGGACCCCCACAAATACCACATCAGTTTATATCTCTTTTTAGGCGCCCTTGCCTTGGCGGTGGGACTCAACATCGCCCTCATCGTTCCCTATATTCTGGCGCTTTTAATAGGCGTGATGCTCACAGTCCTGTCTCGGCCACTCTACCGCTATCTAAGGAAAAAGAAGTGGGGACCGAAATTAGCCGGAACTCTGGTGGTGGCTGCCATCCTGTTTCTCCTTATCGTTCCTGTCGGCGGATTTCTCGCGGTGGCGGTTAAGCAAGCCATCGCCTTCGGCCAGCAGCTCTCGGAGAAAGACGGGGGCTTTTCGATCAAATCGATCGCGGAAAAGATTAGTGAGATCGGTCCCGTTGGCGAGTTCATCGGCGGCCCCGAAAAGCTCGAGGCGAAGTTTCGCTCGAGCCTTCAAAACTCCGGCAAATTCCTGAGCGGTGCCGTGCTGGTGGGAGCCAAAAGGTTTCCGGACCTCGTGCTTCAGCTTTTCATCTCCCTCATTACGGTCTTTTTCCTGCTGCAAGACGGAGGCGCCTTCACCAAATGGCTAAGCGATAAGCTGCCGCTCGACAACGACGTGCAAAAGGAAGTCTCAAAAGCCTTTAAGGACACTTCCGTTTCGGTCGTCTGGTCGACTCTCGCCGCGGCGGCGGTACAAGCCATTTTGATGTTCGCGGCCTTTCTTCTGCTTGGAGTGCCGGGGGCATTTCTCGCTGCGGGCGCGACGTTCATTTTCGCCTGGATCCCAATTCTGGGCAGCACGCCGGTCTGGGTGCTGGGAATCATTTATCTAGTCAGCCAGTCGAACCTTTGGGGAGCCGGCGGTATGTTGGTGGCGGGCATCATTACAGGCGTCTCGGACAACTTCGTGCGGCCGCTCATCCTGAAGGGCCGAGGCGACATGCATCCGCTGGTCAGCCTCGTCGTCATCTTCGGCGGCATCGAGCTCTTTGGCATCTTCGGCGTCTTTATCGGGCCGGTTCTCGCCGGTATTATGATCGCCCTTTTCCAGATCTGGCCCGTCATCGGCCGGCGGTTCGAGGTGCTTCCGCCCCATCGGGCCAAAGCTTGAAATGACCTGCCTCTGTGGTAAATCAAGAGCTCGCTTTCTCAAGGAGATTTTATGACCTACGAATTCGTGCCGCAATTTGCCAAGATGCTAACGAACCTTTCCGCCCTTTTGGATAAGGCGCAGCAGTACGCGGACGCCAAAAAATGTGACGTGGGCAATCTGCTCACCCACCGACTCGCGCCCGATCAGTTTCATTTCACCCGCCAGGTGCAAATCACCTGCGACTCCGCGAAAGCTTACGTGGCGAAGCTCACCGACAAAGAAGCGCCCAAGCACGAGGACAACGAGACTACGGTGGCCGAACTCAAAGAACGGATTCAAAAGACCATCGCGTTCTTGAACACCATCAAGGCCGAGGATTTCAAGGGCTGGGAGACCAAAAAGGTCACCAATCCGCGCCGCGAAGGCAAATACCTTCCGAGCAACGAGTACGCCATGGAACAGGCGATTCCCAATTTCTATTTTCACATGGCCACCGCCTACTCCATCCTGCGTGCGAGCGGCATCGACGTGGGTAAGAAGGATTTCCTGGGCGAGCTGAAGTGGCGTCCCCTCTGATCTACGACCCCTGGTTCAAAGTCAGCCTGCCGCTCATCGCGGCGGGAGCGAACTTGAAGCTACACGTGCCCCATGACGTGTTCTCCACCCAGCGCATCGACGAGGGCACGCTGCTGCTTCTCGATCACCTGCCTCCTCACGCGCCGAGTTCCGTTTTGGACATGGGCTGTGGCTATGGGGCCCTAGGCCTTCCGGTCGCGGCTCATTATCCCGAGGCCGTCATCGAAATGGTCGACAGAGACCTACTCGCGGTGCATTGGTCCCGGCTAAATGCCGAAGCGAACGGTCTCGCCAACGTTGAGGCGTACGGGAGTCTCGGCTTTCGAGACATCCCGCCGAAGACGTTCGACTGGATTCTCTGCAACGTTCCGGCGCGCATCGGCCGTCCGTTCATGGAAACTTTACTAAGCGAGAGCCAGAATCGGCTCCACGCCGGAGGTGAGCTTCGTATCGTCGTCATCAACGATCTGAATCCGGTGCTCGATGAGATAAAGAAGGCGAATCACTGGGGCCTGGTCGAGATTGCCCGAGGCCCGCGCCATACCGTTTTTGCCTTGCGGGCCTCCGACAAAAAGCCCGACCTCGCCACGCCCGATCTTTATTTCCGCGACCGGGTCGACATCGCGGGCCTCACCCTCGATAGACCCTTCGATTTGGGTGGAGACGATCCGAAACGGCTCGCCAAGGGACTTCCGGTTTTGATAGACGTCCTGCCACGCCAAACCCCGAAGGGTTCCGTATTTTGCTTTCGCAGCGGCTATGGCGTCTTGCCGCTCCTCGCCCGCACCCGCTGGCCAGAGAATGAGATCGTCGCCGTCGACCGCGATCTTCTCGCCACGACTTTTACGAAGAGAAATGCGCAAGCTCTCGGCCTCGCGGGACCGTTACTCACGGTGAAAGAGAGCGCCCACTTTCCGGAGCTCCTCGCGGGCGAAGCTCGTTATGGGCTCATCGTGGGAGAACTTTCTCCTTCTGCGGGAGAGAAAGTGGCGGCCGCGGAATTAGAAGCCATCGCGGGCTCGCTGGCGCCAGGCGGAAAAGCACTGCTCCTCGGTCTCGAGAAATTAGAGCGCGATTGGGTCCGTCCCTTCGCGGCAAAGAAGCGTCTCACCATTATCCCCCTCATCACCCGAGACGGCCACACCGTCTTGAGCCTTACGTAGCCTCTAGACTTCGCAGACGACGATTTTGAGCGGGGGTTTTCCGTCGAAGGAGGGGAAATCGCTCTCAGGCTCGAGCGGCGTCACGGTTCTGAGCGGACGGCCGGCTTTGCGCGCGCATCGTTTGAGCGAATCGATCCAGGCGTCTCTATCGACGGAAGCGAGGTGGTTCGTCGCGACGATGCGGCCTCCCCCCGGACGAGCGATGAGGACCGCCGGCTTAAATAGACTCTGGTAATCGTTCTCGATGTCCACGGCTCCAAAAGCCCCTTTGGACCAAGCGGGCGGATCCAGGAAAACCAAGTCAAAATTTCTGGCGTCGAGTTTCGTCGTTTCGCGGGCCTTATTGCGACGTCCACCGGCGGGAAGCCCGGCCAACTGACGAAGCGCGGGAAAACAATCTTCTCTTAGCGAGCGGATCCGTTCGGGAGCGACGCCATTCAAAACCGCATTGCGATCGCCAACTTCGAGGCTCGAAGCGGCGAAGTCGATATTGCAAATCTCCGTGGCGCCGGCAACGGCGGCGGCAATGCCAGCGCTGCACGTATAGGCAAAGAGGTTCAGCACCGATCCGGTCCGCACGGTGTCTTTCAAATAGCGGCGGCCCACCCGGAGATCGAGAAATAGCCAGGGGTCGATACCCTGATGGCGCGCTCGGATCAGATACTTCACGCCGAGCTCATGACCGATCTTTTCTTCGAGCGCTTTAGGGGAAGGCTCATGCCAAGTCTCGAAAGTTTCCCCTCGAGATTTACCCCGGTGGTTATAAGCGAGCTCCAGGGGCAGAGAGAGCGACGCGCGCAGAGCAGCCTCGAGCTCTTTTTGCTCGGCTTCCATCAAAGGCTCCCGAAACGTTTGGACGAGAACGAGACTGCCGTACCGATCGATGGTGAGACCCGCTCTGCCTTCGGAAACCCCGTGAAAAAGGCGGAAACAATCCGTCTTTTCGTCCCGGAGACGATTGATGAGACCCGAGCGCGCGGCCAGGGCTTTTTCCAAAAGCGGCAAAAACATGGAAGCCCGTACTTATCACACTGTCTCCGAATAGATACAGGGGGAAACAGCGGTGTCAGCCTCTGCCATCGATGGCGCACCGTTTGCATTCTTGCCTCGTAGACTTTTTACAGCCCGGAAGGATGATGAAGCGGAGTATTTTCATAGCGGCAATGCTGGGGCTCGTTTCCTGTTCAGGCGAACCCAAAACCTCTCCCTTGTGCCCTCATTTTGAGATGGTTAAAGGCGAAGTCGACGACTTCACGGACGTCGAAAAGGCCATGGTCTGCGGAAAAGCGGACAACCCCGGCTGGAACAACATTCCCGATAACCAAGCCACCTTTCACCTCAAGTCGTTTTTAGAAGCGCGGGGTTACTTCAACCCGAAATTCGAGTCGAAAAACGGAAAGGTCTTCATCGACGTGGGTCATCGTACCAAGGCGACCTCTCTTAAGGTGGAGGGCGCTCCCAAGGAAATCCGGCCCGAACGGCTGAGGGGCTTTAAAGGCAATGTGCTGAACCCGGCTCTGCTGAACGGCGAAAAATCCCAGGTCAGGCAGCTTCTCGAGTCCGAAGGATACGCCTGCCCCACCGTCGAAATGCAGGCGAGCTCCGAGACCGGAGCTCTGATTGCCACCGTCACTCCGGGGCCGAGAGAGCCCGTCATGAGCATCGAAACCGATCCCGTAGAGGGTCTCGATCCTCTCGTGCTCCGACGCTATGACGCTTTCCTTTTAGGCGAGCCCTACAACGCTGATTTACTTGGATTGACGACTCAAAGAACTCTCGTGGACGGCGTAGTCCAGAGCACTTATTTCACTGCCGCTTGCACTCCGGAAGGGACGATCTTACGTCAGCACGTAGTCGCCGGTCCCTCTCGCACGGTTGCTTTGGGATTGGGTGCCAATACCGAGCGCGGTCCCGTCGTGCGGGCAAGTTGGAAGAATGCTCGGCTGGGCACTTACGGTTCGAGCCTCGAAACGATAGCTTCCGGATCTTTTAAGGAACAATCGCTCAACGCGAAGTTTTCTTGGTACTACCAGAACCACGCCTCTCGCCATTATTTGCGCCCGGAATTGCTTTTGCGCCACGAGAACATCAACCCCCACGACAACCTCACGGGTAAGTTGCAGGTGGCTCCCGCCTGGAGCAACGATAGCCAAAGCCTCGGCTGGACGTTTTTCACGGGACCCATACTGAACTTCGAGCACACCTACCGCGGAGTGGGTCCGAAACGTTTTGCGTTCTTGTCTCTCGGCGTGGACCTGAAAATAACCGATCACTATTACGAGCTCTATAAGAGCGAGCCCCAGGAAGGCTTCGAGGTAGGCCTTCAGGCCAACCTTGCGCAAAGAGGCGCCGCTTCGGCCATTACCGCGCAAAGTCTGCAGCTCACCTTCTCGAAGCTCTGGAACTTCAAGAGTTACTTGCCCCCGCTTATGGTGTTCGGCTTTAGGGCGGGATTGAAAACCACCGTGACTCAAGAAAAGGTCACGAACGCGGCCTTACCGACGAGTTATCGCTACACTTTGGGCGGCTCCAATAACATTCGCGGCTTTTCGCTCGATGAATTACCGGGCGACGACCAGGGAGCCCTTACCACTCTCTACGCGTCCGTCGAAGCTCGGGTGAACGGTTTACTTCCTTTCAAGATTCAACCTTTTCTCTTTTTCGATGCGGGCGCTCTCGGCAAAGGTTCCGCGACCCTCTCGAGCCCCCTCTTCCTGTCCCCCGGTCTGGGACTTAGATCCCACTCCCCCATCGGGGTCATTCGGGTGACGGGCGCGCGGGGCATGATTTCGGGGAATCGAGGCGCCTTCGCCGGTCTTTCCCCCCATTGGCAATTCTATTTCAGTTATGGGGAGGAGTTTTGAACGTCGTGAAAAAAATTGGAAAGGGACTCCTCTTCGGCTTAGGTTTCCTGACTGCTTGGGTCTTCATCCTCGCCCTCGTGATTTGGATTTTTCCCGCCCTACTCGTCACCAACAAGAACCTCGAACGAACCTCGCATTTTCTGAAGGGTAAAGGGATAGTGATCACGTGGCGGACTATTGACGTACACGCGAAATCCGCCTCGTTTTTGAAGAAGCAGCTTTCTCTCAAAGCCACCGATCTTTGCTACGGCGCCGAAGAGGAGCCGATGCGAGCCTGCTTTGGCTCCGCGGATCTTCTAGCGGCTTTTTCTCTAAAGGCTCCCGCCTACCAGGTCGATCACCTGGTACTCGCCGGAGGCGATGTCACGCTCCGCCCCACTCCGGCTAAAAAGGAAGCCGAGAAGGAGAAAAGCCCTTCGACGGAGCTCTGGCCTCGGGCTCCCAAATTTTTGGAGTCCATGACGTTCCAGTCGATCGACGTAGCCGTCGATAAATTACGGTATTTTCTCGAGGATGGCTCAATTCAGGGCAAAGCTCGCCTTATCGGCAAAGCGGAAGGAAAAGGCGCCAAGTTCGACGTCCAGAGCGACGCGGTCTTTGAAACGAAGGACAAGCCGTACGCTTTGAAGGCCAAGATCGATTTAGCGAGCAAGGACTCTCTCTGGTTTGGCCCCTATGTCATCGATGGCGATGCCAGCGCCAATCTCCCGGGTAAGCAGGTCGGCTGGGTCAAGATTCACGGGGTGCCCGACAAGGACGCCACGTCCATGACCTACGCCATTGAAGGAGACTATCGTCAGCGTAAAGAACGTTTTGTCGGTAAAGTCAGCGGCGTCGCCGGCAAGAAGTCTATCGAAGCGCTCATCAACATGCAGGCCCAAGGCCTCGTCCCTCAACTCGCTAAAATCACGGCCATGGACTGCAAGGTTCAACTGAAGCCTCAGAACCCTGAAGGCACGAAGAGTCAGCTTTTACTGAACTGCCCCGTTTCCCTGGTCGCCAATCGCGAAGTGTACCGAGGTGTCTTTTATGAGGAGATCCTCCGCGAGATGAAGCTACTCGTGAACCTTAAAGTCGATCGCGAAGACAAGGGAGAAAAACGCGGCTCGCTGACCGGAGAGCTTGCCGTCTTGGTAGACCCCTTGCTTCAGCGCGCGAAAGAAGGAAACGCTACCCTTTCCACGAAGTTCACGGGCAATGCGCTCGAGTCCCCCAGCAGCTGGCAGTTTGATTCCAATCTCGATCTCAATATCCCTCATTTCGAGACCCTAGTGGCGGTCTCTCATAAAAAACCATGGGCCGTCCCCGCCCCACTCAATCATCTGAAAGGGAGTGTGGTCTTGAAGGTCTCCGGCAAAGGCGACCTGGCGAAGCTGCAAGCCAATCTTCCGGTGACTCTGACGACCAGACTTTCCGCGCAGGACCAAGTCATGAATATCGACGGCAAGGGTGCGCTCAGCATGGGGAAGAAGGCTGACGGAACCCATACCCACCTAGGATTCGAGGTGACGCTCGCGAACCTGAAGCTCATTCTCCCCGAGCTCGCGCAAAGCTCGCCGCCGCAGCTGCTTCCCGATTCTCGGATCAATCCCAATCCTAAAAAGGAAGCCGCTTCCGCTTTCACCTACGACATTAAAATTCTCACGCCTCAGCAGCAGCCTTTGCGCCTGGTTTCCAATCTCGTGAAACAGGAGGTCCCCATCGCGGTGGACGTGCGTTTGCAAACGGGGCAAGACCCGAAAGGCTTCGTGCGGGTCGCGGGCGTGCCGGTCGAGATGTTTCGCCGGGTCGCCCAGCTGAAGCACTTAAATCTCTTGCTCACCGGAAATTCCGAGGCCACCGCCATCGACGGCCTCATCCAAGTCGCCTATACGGATTACACGGTCTTCGTGATGATCGAAGGCAAAGCTTCCGAGCCCCAGATCAAGTTCCGGAGCGAGCCTCCCCTTCCCGAAGATCAGGTGCTGGCGGTCCTTCTCTTCGGCCGCAAGATGGACGCGCTCGATTCGAACGAAAGTAGCTCGGTCGGCAATACGAAGGCCGCCATCGCCGACAGCGCCATCAGCTTGGCCTCAATGTACTTACTGGCCAGTACGCCGGTCGAGAGCGTTGGCTTCGATCCGTTCACCCACGAGTTCAAGGCAAAGCTAAAGCTCGCCGACGGGACCTCGCTCAATGTGGGAACCGACATGAAAGCCCTTTCCGAGATCGGGATCCGTAAGAGGCTTGGGCCGCACTGGAGCGTTACCACTTATCTAGAGAACCCGCTTTCTCCACTCGGCCAATCCGTCACCGCGTTTCTCGAGTGGAGCAAGGCTTACTGAGCTGCAGTCAGATAAGAGCGCAGGCTTTTTACTTCCTCTGAGGCGAGCCGCGCTCCGTGAGGCGGCATCTGGCCTTCGCCGTCCGTTGCGACTCGCTCCAAGATGTCCTCGAAGAGCGTACGCCCCGAGGCCGCCTTCTCTTTGAGCGTTTCTTTGAGAAGAGCTGGGGAGCTGAAGGGAATTTTTCTACCGATGGAGAGCGCGGCCTTACCCTCGTGGCAAGTGGTGCACCGCTGAAAGGGCAGCTGCGTGAGTCCTAAACGCCCCTGAACTTCAGGCACGGTCGGTGCCTTCACGGCCTGGCGGGTGGCATCCGTTGGCGCGGGCAACGTAACGCCGCCTTCTTTTTTGATGAGGAGCGGACAGGCATTTAACGCCGCTTCGAAATTGAGTCGGTTACCAAACACGTAGCCGTAGTCGCGGTAGACGTCGTCGGTTTTGTAGTACGGCCGAAACTGAGGATCTTCCACGGCCAGGTCCTTCAAGATCTCCAGCATGAAGTCTTCCTTGAAGTAATAGTCCCGGCCGTCGTAAATGCTGCTCAAAATGCCGTCAAAGAATGAGTATGAGCTCTTCTCGAAAGCGAGCGACCACTCCGTGCGGTCGATGCCGAGAGCGTCGGCGAGGTAAGCAACCTGCACGAGGTTCTCGCTTGAATCGAGTTCCTGCATGTCCAAAGTTCCGGCGCCTGGTCCCTTCGGACGAGAGCCGAGACGAACCAGGCGATCGGTATTCTCTTCGGTCAAAACCTTCAAGGCGGCATCGACATCGGCCTGACCGAGCGGCAGATCGTGGCAGCCCAGGAAACCCGCGAGTAAACCGTACTTATACTTATCGTAGAGCGGCGACGCTTTGATTTTGCGCTGGATGCGCTTGCGATTGAGCTCCGTCCACGCCATGCCAAGCCGGGTGTTGGGAAGATATTTTAGCGCGTCGACGCCTTCCTCGGCGGCGTTCGAGTCGAACTTGCGGGGATCGAGATAAGGCGGCACCGAGGTTCCCTTGGGCCAGCTCAAATATTTATAGAGACCCGCGTTCTTTTGCTTCTTCAAGAAGGCGCGGTACCAGCCGCCTTCGGGAGAATCTTTCGGAAAGGTATCGCGGACGCTTCCATAAAAGCCGGGCCACAAAGGATAAGAGTCCGAGACCGGGCGCGGGTCCGCGCCATGGCAGCGAAGACACGCGGAAGGGTTCGGGGCTCCATTTTCCTTGGCCAGCTCGGCGTCTCTGGGGTTGGCGGCCGCGGCATCGGGAAGAACAAAGCGGGAAAACTCGAAACGAGCTCCCTTATCGTGAAAACGGATGGCTTCGAGGGTATTGTAGCCCGGTTTTTCCGGATTGCCGGTAAAAGCGAGGGTCAAGCGGCCGTCCGGCGTAAAGAGAATGAGCCGGGGAGTCATTTTATCGACGGCACTTTCCGCCTCGTCGCCGAGACCTCCATGAGGGCTGCGGCTCTTATAGACGAACGTGAAATTCGCCCGGAGATCTCTCGAGAGAAGCGGCATCAGCTCTTCCATATTTTTCACCGGAAGGCCCGTCTTCGGGCTCTTTTTCAACACAGAGACTAGTTCGTCGTAAGCATCCGCGTGCGCCGAAGCCGAGAGCACCGTCCCAAGAACCAACCCCACCGCACCGACGATTTTGAACCAATTCCCTCTCATACCTAGGAACGCGTGAGACCAGGACGTATCGGCTCGCCGGGCTATATTTTTGCGGCGTGAGCCGTTTTCCAATCTTTCCGCGCGCTAACCGGTGGGAGGCGAAAAAAACTCGCCACCCCGGGTCGCCCTTCAAGCGGGCCGAACTTTCTAGGAGATTAGTCATGAAACAAACGTTCACCAGAGCCCTCGTACTCGCCGGGCTCTTATCTTTCGCCGGGGCGGAAGCGGGAGCCGCGGGCGGACCCATTGTCCGCGATCATCGTGGTTCGGGTCCCATCGTCCGCGACCATCGTGGCGGTAACTTCAAACCTTCCCCCTTCAAGCCACCCATGGGGGTAAAACCACAGCCCATCGGCATCAAGGTCGGTATCGTTAAGCCGCCCATCAAAGTGGGCATCGTGAAACCGCCTCTCATCGGCATCGTGAAGCCGCCGATTAAAGTCGGCATCATTGGCATTAAGCCCATTGGGATCATCAAACCGCCCATTAAGGTCGGTATCATCGGCATTAAGCCCATCGGGATCATCAAGCCGCCCATCAAGGTTGGCGTAATCATCGGCATCGTGAAACCGCCGAAACATCCGCCCGTCATCGGCATCATCATCCCGCACCCGCCGCACTACCCCGGTCACTGGCCGCGGTGGCCGCACTGCCCGCGTCGTCCGGGCGGCGGATACTACCCGATTGTCGTCGGCGAACCGTACCCGGTCATGGTGCCGGTGGCTCAAGGAGTCACGGTATACAACCTGCAGTGCGCTCTCCCCGAGGGCTCCGAGGCGCAAGGTCTGTCGGCTGTGAACGTGAACCTCATGGCGATGTCCGACGGCAACTACCAGGTGTTCGGTAACTTCATGGACGGCGAAAAGAAGGAAGCTACCTTGAACACGGTCGCGAGAGGAACCCTCACGAACGAGCTGAACCTGTCCCTCGACGGCTCGGATGAGATCCTGCTCCAAGCCAAGATGGACGAGCAAGGCACGGAGTTCCTCCAGGGTAAAGTCACCCTGAAAGGCAACTCGGATCAAGACGGCCTCGCTTGCACCCTCTCGGTGGTCAAGCTCCAGCAGTAGGAGCCGAAGTAAGTCGGTAAGAGACGGCGCCCACCTTGGCGAAAGCTGGGGTGGGCGCTTCTCTATGTGGTAATTTGAGCCATGCCCGCTTTGTCGTCCCTCTTTATTCCCTCCGTACCGATCTTAAATCTCTGTTTGCGAGCTTTTGTCGTCTACATCTGGGTTCTGCTCCTAGTCAGAATCTCCGGAAAAAGACAGATGGGCCAGATGGGGCCAACGGAGTTCGTCGCGATTCTTCTCATCAGCAACGCCGTTCAGAACTCCATGAATGGTGGAGATAACTCTCTGGTGGGTGGGCTAGTGCTCGCGGCCGTTTTGATTTTTCTGAGCTGGGGCATATCGGTACTCACCTACCGAAGCCGAAAAATTCAAGATCTCTTCGAGGGCACGCCAACTCTTGTCGTAAATAAAGGCAAGATCATTTCCAAGCATTTGCAGCAGGAACATTTTCGTGAAAGCGAGCTAGTCACCATGCTGCGTAAACAAGGCATTCATCATTTGCACGAAATCGATACCGCCATTCTCGAATCGGACGGCACGCTCAGCGTAACGAAGGTAACCGACGGCCCCACCCCGCGCGTCTGACCTCGGGCCAGGGACGCGCCGGCTCTTTCGAGCCGTCACGCGTCCCCTCCCAGGAAGTATCAGGGGAAAACCACGACTTGCCCGATCATGCCCATACTTTCGTGTGGCAGGCACACGTATTGGTAGGTGCCGGCTTCCGTGAAGGTGTGCGAGAACGCAGCTCCAGGGATAAGACGGCCCGAGTTGAAAGCCTTGGCGCCTCGGGGAAGGCGCACGTTATTCGGGTCACTGGCGAGCTTGGGATCCGCCGTAACCGTATGGGTGCCTCGGGAAACGTTTTTGAACTCGACCGTCTGCCCAGCCCGGATCTGAACCGTGCTCGGCGAGAAGACGCGTTGGTCGGTGATATTGACCCGCGCGCCCACCGCGGCGAAGGCCGGGCTGCCGGCGAAAATGGCCAAAAGGCCTGCAACGAAACTAGAACGTAAAGTCATCTTGAACTCCTTTGTTGCCCCATCCATAGCAACAAAGCGGTGCCGAGATCGACTGACCAAATTTCAGGAAAATCGCCCTAAAAAAGTAAACGGTATTTTAAAAGGTACCTTTTAAAATTAGCGCGCCGCTTTTTTCACGGGGGCTGGGACGTCCATCGACGGGTTGCGGGCGAAAAAGTTCAAAGGAATCAGCTTAAAGCCCGCGCGGTGGACCGACATGATAGGCCAATCCTCGGGGCGCGCGATGTGAGTGATGCCGAAGGTATACCAAAGCACGACGTCCTCGTTCTCGAGTTTCTCGTTGTTGGAAATGTACTTCGGCAAGCCTTCGCCCCCCGGCGCCTGGTTCGGGTACTCGCCCGCCGCGCCCTGCTCTTCCGTCCGGTACTTCGTGAACCACACGTGGTGGTTGATGAAGCCCGCGCGCTGGCGCACTTGGCTTTGCGGTTTGAGATAAGGCACCGAGTTCTCGCCGGCCACGAGCGCATAGCCCGTGGGATGCTCGAGCGCGTTCTTAACCGTAGAGCTCATCACTTTCCATTTGCGGGAAGACGCGAGATTGAGATCCCGCGCGGCGGCCTTCTCCGTCTTGAACGTCGTCTGCACCACGTCGAACGCGTTATGAAACGGGTTCAAGGCGGTGGACTCGATGGCTTTCGTATTCATCTCGACGGGAAGATTCTTCGGCCCGTCGACGTCGAGATCCACGCGGAAGGCGAAAAAGTGCTGGTGGCTCGGCGCGATGATGTTCGCTTCGACCAAATGAGAGCAACCCTCGACGCACGGATTCGTGGTGAGCTTCGTTCCCTTGGCCTGCAAAATCCCGGTGAGCTGCGCCTCAACTTCGATCGTGCCGTCGAGCTTGAAGATGTAAGAGAAGCCGTAATCGTAGTTCGCGACGACCGTCATGAACGATAAAACGAGCTCGCGGCCCATGCGCGCGTCGACCAAATCGCGGTTTGCTTGATCCTGATGCTTCCAGAGAATGCCCGACTCACGCTCGAAGAGCGCGACCGTGCGGGGAATGGCGAATACCTTGCCGCCGTCATCGGCAAATTCCACGTCGAAGAAACGCGCGGATTCGGGCGCGTCGATGCCGGGAACGAGCGTATGAGCCGTGCGGCCGACGCCGTACTCGCCCAAATCGAAAGCATTGCGAAAAGCCCAGGTCTTATCGGGATCGCCGTAGGGAACGACCATCTCGGAAAGCCCAACCTTGTAAGCCACCGAGCGGCGCACGCCTTTGTCCATGAACGCCACCTGATAGAGCGTGAGGCCTTTTTGCGGGTGCACGGAAAAACGAAAGCGCCAGTTGTCCCAGCTCACTTCACCGTCCTTGAGGCTGAAGGAAACGCCATCGGGCAGAACGAGAGACAAAGGTTTCAGAGAAGGCCGCGCGCCGTTCGCAGCTTCGGTGAGCTCTTGCGTGCCCGCGGCAACCGGAACCGGTCCCGTGTCGACGAGCTCTATGACTTTCTTCGTGCTCATGTCGACCGTCGCGATGAGGCCTTCGATGGGGCGGGCGAAGAAGTTGATGCTCTTGCCCTTCAAATACGAGACGGCCCGCATGAGGCGCGCGCCGGATTTTCGTTCTTTGGCGGAGAGAATGCCGGGCACCCAGGAATCGAGCGCCACGTCTTCGATCTTCAAGCCCCGCTTTTCGATGGCTTTGATGTAGCCCGGATCCTGGCGAACGATGTTCGCGGTGATATCGTACTCTTCGAGAAGGATCGGCGCCTGGCCTTTTTGTTCGACGGCCGCTTCGAGCTTTCCGGTCGTGAGATCGACCGTGGCTTCCCAGAATTTTTGCTCCTTGGGCGCCAGGACGGACGCCTTGGCGCGGCGGGGAACGGGTTGACCCGCAAGGACGGTGGCTTTATCCGGCTCCTCCAAGGCAAGGATGGGGAACCGGGAGGTCTCCGGGAATTGCTTCGAGGCCCGGATGATTTCCACGGTGCGAGTGATTTCCTCGCCCGTCAGATCCTGCAAAGCATGGGGCACGGCCCAGCCCAAAGTAGAAGCGCACAGGCAGGTGCCCAAGAGTAAAAGCCGCATGAAACCCTCCAAGTAGGCGCGGAATATGAC
>JAYUGC010000149.1:0-24714 GCA_043767805.1 Pseudomonadota bacterium
TCGCGGCTCTACGTCACGGCATCAAGACCATGCTTATCCCGCACAGGAACGCGAAGGATCTCGACGAGATTCCGAAGGAGCTTCGCAAGAAGATCAAGTTCCACCTGACGAAGGATCTGCTCGATACGCTGAAGTTCGCGCTGGTGAACGATCCGGCGGAATGGGCCAAGCAGAAGAAGTCCGGCAAGGGCGGCGTCTCGTCCCCCGGAGCTCGCTTGGCTAAGTCGGTCGAACAAGCAGCCTAGTTCCAAAATTATTCAAAATAGAAAAGCCCCCGTCCGGCTCTAAGCCAGACGGGGGCTGAAGTGAATCGCTCTAAGGCTTGGCCTTCGAAGCGACGATCTCTCTGAGAACCCGATCAAAGTAGTTCGCGTAGTTATTGCGAACGTCCGTGATGGTGAGCTCGACCGGGAGATCGGGGCGCACGCCCACGTTCTCGACCTTCACATTGTTCATGCGAAGCATCAGGCTCTGGGTCAGCGAGAACTTGAACGAGTTCTTCGTCTGGTGGCTGAACATACCGACGGAGCCACCGGCTCCAGCCGTGTTCACACCGACCAGCGTAACGCGCCCGTAGTCCTTTAAGACCGCGGGAGTCGCATCCGCCGCCGAGAAGTCGAGCTCGTTGATCATCATGTAAACGGGCTTGGTGAAGACGTACTTATTACCCGGATCGATTCCGAGCAGCGTCTTCGCCGTGAACTTGAGTACGCCCGAGAGCTTCGGGTAATCCTCGGAGAGGAGCTTCACCACCATGCGATCCACGAGCTCGGTCACCAGCTCGCTCATCAGATAGAAATCGATGGGCGCGCTGAGATTGTCGCTGTGGGCGTAAGCGGTGACGACCTTATCCATCTCGTTTTTCAAGCGAGGGATGTACTTCGCTTTGAAGTCCGCGGGGATTTTAAGTGTATCGTCTTCCGTACCGGCTTCGAGCAGAGCCAAGATTTCCGCGTAAGTGCGGATGAAGTCCTGGGTCGGCTTCACGGTGAACTTCATGTGCTTGGACATGTCGATACGGCCGGTCAGAGATTCCACGATGGCATCGCTGAACGAGACGTAACCGCCCGGGTTGTTCGTCTGGTCGATGATGAGCCATTGGGCCTCGTACTCCATCTGCTTGATGACGTAGCGAAGGGCGAACTGAGACAAGATGGGATTGCCCGCGACGTAGTCAGGAATGCGCAGGTAACCGATCGTCTTGCCTTCGTGCAGGAACGTCCCCGCGTACAGGCCGCTCGACGAAATGAGCGACTGCATCAAAGACGGCGCTTTGAAGAGATGGAAGGTCTTGGGAAGCACGAAGAACGGCTTCTTGTGACCGATATCGATCTTCTGTCCTTTGGTGTCCTTGTCTTCCTTCTTGCCGAGGAGATCCGCAAGATCCGCGACCGGAGCTTGCAAAAGGATCAGCTTGTTTTGAAGGTTGATGAGGTTCGTGATGAAGGTCATCACCGGCTTCTCTTCAGCCGCGTAGTTCCATTCCGCCGGAGGAGGAGACGTCGGGGTCAAGTCGACCAAAGGATAACCTTTGATCACCCAGGGAATCTCGCAACGAGCATTGCTACCATCGATGCGGCGGAAATCGAGAACCGCCTTGGGCTTCGCGCCTTGAGGAAGGTGCAAGCCGAGCTTCTCGGACCGGCTGGTCAAGACGCGGGTCAGGTAACCGCTATTGGAGCGCGTATTACCGAGGCCCCGCACTTCGGCGAAGCTCTGTCTGAGTGTATCGGGCGACGCGCCGTCCATGGTGAGGAGCTCGTCGCCGATATCGATCTGGCACGTCTTCGCTTTGGCGAGCGAAGCGGCCATGTAGTTCAGGATGGTCTTTCCTTCTACATAAGAGAACTGCAACGGCAACGACGCTTCGTAGCTGGAAGGCAGCTCGGAGTGCACGTGGGCATCCTTAAGCTCGCCCAACAGGCGCGCGGCGGTGAAGTAGAACTCCGACGTGTTCTTGGAGGCCAAGAGCTTCGTCGTGTAGGTAGCTTTGATCTTCGCCCAATCGAGACCGATCTGATTGGATTTATACTGCAGTGGGCCGTAATTCGTTTCAATGGTCTGAAACAAACTCTCGATTTCCACGGTATCGGTGACTGGTGTCGCTTTGACCACCGTCGATAAACAAACCCCCAAGAGAACGATAAATAAGCGAGCCGCCATACGAATTCTCTCCCTTGATGTGCCTAGATTTAAAACCTGTGCCTCACTTTTTGCGATTGGCTCGATCATTGTCAAGGCACTGAGCCCCGCCAATCGTCGACAAGGGCGTCATAAAAACTACACGCCCGGCTGTAATCTTCGATTGACGGTGCCCCCATCCCTTACGCGATACTTCGCACACAGGGGCAATTGGGGGCACACACATGAAATCCATTCTTACGTTAGTGGTTTTTGGTCTTGTGGCGGGAACGGCGCAAGCGGCGACGAGCTACGATTATCGCAACGATGCGAAAAAGATCGAGCGCGCCATCGATCAAGGCGATCTGGCCGGTCAGACGGAGATAGCGCTGGATAACCTCATCGCGACCGGCGTCCGCGCCTTGCGCGCCGACGGCAAAAACAAAGAAGCCGATCGCATCGAGCTCGAATGGAAGCTGCACTTCCAAAATACGTTCGCCGCCACCTGGGATCTCGGCGACCACGCCCCGATCTTTCCCTGGCTGGAGAAGGTTTACAAAGACCTCGAGAAGTTTCTCGGCGAAGGCATGATGCGAAGCTGGAGCCTCTACGATCTTCACGTTCTCAATCTCGCCCTTCCCGTGGTGTTCAATCCCATGGGCAAGGATTGGGATCGGGCTGAGTACAGAAAGCACTTCGTTCCCTTGGCCGGCGTCATTACTTTCTGGGGCGTTTACTACGGATGCCGGTACGTCATTCCGTGGCAGATGCTCGCGCGTATCTGCAGCCCGGCGGCCGGAGCGGCTCGGTGGTGGATGGAATCGAGCGCGGGCTTCCGCCTCGCCGATCGCGTCTACAGCCAGTTCGTCACGGCGACTCTCTGAGACTAGTTAGCAGAGAGCAGATTCAAACGATAGCCAAGGACTAGGCCGACGAAGCTCAAGCCCAACGCCGGTTTGGCTCGCCAAATTTCAGCGAGGTAATCCGCCGTGACCTTGAGGGCCATGTCGGCTTCCCCATAGAAAGCTTCATCCAAAATAAATTGAGCGAACTCGAAGTGTTTTCTGCCCGAAGCTGGCTCTCGCGCGGCGGGCGGGCCCCCGCAGATACCGCGCCAGCCGCGACGAAAAGTTACTACTATTTGAGCGTCGCATGAGACGGGGGCGATCTTCCTCCGAGCGCCCAAGACTCCTGATCGATTGTTAAAAGCCCGACTTCAAGTCGAGCCACGAAGCGGAGTGCGAAAAAGCGTCCAGCCACGCACCTCTTTGACTCCGGCTCGCTCGAGCGCTTTGGCGCAGGCAAACAGCGTACTTCCCGTAGTCCAAACGTCATCGATTAGAACCACACGCTCTGGTACGGGCACGCTGTCGCGCCAGCGAAACGCTTTGGTTAGATTGCGATGCCGCTCCTTTTTGGAAAGCCCCGATTGCGCCTCGGTCTCCCGGATCTTTTCCAGTCCATGACCGAGATAATTCGCGCCGTGATTTTCGGCAAAGCGCCTTCCCAGAAAGGCCGCCTGGTTGAAACCTCTCTCCCAAAGGCGCCCGGCCGCGAGCGGAACGGGAACTATGGCGTGGTCGGAAAAGTCGCGCGCCTCGGGCCAGCGGAAATAGCTCTCGAAAACTTCCAGCCAACTAAAGCGACCCGAAAACTTGATCTGGTGCAAGACATCCCGGGCGGAACCGTGAAACCAAAGCCGCGAGCGCGCTTCTTCCAAGGGGTTACCCGCGCAGTTTCCGCATCGCTCGATGCTTTGAGAAACCGATGCCCCGCATTTTCCGCACCAGGGCGGGTCGACCGCCCACCACCTCGCGCAGGCGCCGCAAACCGGATCTCGGTCGACCAGCACGCCGCAAACCAGACAATCCGGGGCGAACCAAGCCCTTAGCGATTCGTCTAAAACCCAAAGAGCCGCTCGTGAGAGTCGGGACATCGCAAACTCCAAGCCTCTCTCAAGTGGTCGAGGCGAATGAGGGGCGCTTCCTCCAAGTCCGCCAAAGTGCGCGCGACTCGAAGCGTACGAAAGGCCGACCGAAAACTCACACCTTCAGTCGCCAGCAGTCCTTCGAACCAAGCGCGCTCGTTGCCGGCGAGCTCGAACGCGCCGGTTTTAAGATCTTGAGCCGTGTCGCCGTTGCGAAGGCCAATGCCCTCGTCGGTAAATCTGGCGGCCTGGATTTCCGCCGCTCGCTTTACGGTGGCCGCGACCTCTCCATGGGTAAGCCCTTCGGCGACCGTGGCCTTCTCGCCCGCGCCCACCACGATGCAGAGATCGAACCTATCTAGAATGGGACCGGACAAACGCCGGCGGTACGTCTGAAGTTTCTCCGTTGAGCAACGGCACCTGCCTCGAGAGCCCAGGGAATGACCGCAAGGGCAAGGGTTCATGGCGGCGATCAAAGTAAATCGCGCGGGCAGAGTAATGGCGTGGCCTATCCTGTGAAGATGAATCTTTCCGTTCTGTAAAGGCTCTCTCAACCCTTCGATCGCTTCCTTACGAAACTCGGGAAATTCGTCGAGAAAGAGCACGCCCCCGTGAGCGAGAGTCACCTCTCCGGGAACAACCACGCCGGAACCTCCTCCTAATAGAGCGGAAGCGGAAATGGTGTGATGAGGCGAACGAAAGGGCGCCCTGCCCCACGCCGGTTTTTCGGCCGGGGCATGCACGTAACTTTTAAGGACCTCTAGCCAGGAGGATGAGGAGAGTGGAGGAAGAAGTGAGGGCGCGACTTGGGCGATCAGGGTCTTACCGACGCCGGGCGAGCCCACCATTAGTAGGTGATGCCTGCCCGCGAGAGCGACCTGCAAAGCCCGTTTCGCCAGGGCATTTCCCAAGACTTTATCGAGATCGCGCGAAAGCAACGATCGGGGTGGCGCCGGCGGATCCCCATCCCCCGGGGAGAGCGGGTGCGTACCGCGCAAGAAATCGAGAACTTCACCTAAATCGCTCGCGACCCGGATTTTAGCGGAAGCGAGGAGCCCCACCTCGGCCGCGTTCTCTTTCGGTACGATGACCCAATCGATGTCATCGCGCGCCACCAGGCACTGCGCGAGAGCGAGAATCCCCGAGACGAAACGGATACGCCCGTCGAGAGTGAGCTCGCCCAGAAAGCCGTAACGCGAAAGTGAGATACCTCTCAGACAAGATTCCGCGCCAAGGACGCTCATGGCCATGGCCAAGTCGAAGTGACTTCCTTGTTTGGGGGCGTGAGCCGGTAGGAGATGGAGCAGCGTTCGCCCCGTGGGCACGTCGAAGCCGAGACTGGAAAGAGCAACTCGCACCCGTTCCTTACTCTCTCTTACAACGGAACCGGGAAGCCCTGTAACGACGATACAAGGGTTGGCGTTTTGGGTTGCGGCTTCGACTTCAATGACGATGCCATCCACCCCGACGTGGGTGGCGGCGAAAGTTTTGGCGACCATGCCTCGTAAGCAGAAGGCATGCCACTAACACGGGCTTGGACCGGAAAGAGAAAGACTTGAAACCGGTCTCCCGGGACTCAAAGGAAAACGTGCTGGCGTTTTCTCAGCTCAACGTGCAGCGCGCGCTGAAGCTGATGCCGGATTTGGCGGGCTGTGCGGTTCACGTACTCGACGTCTTTGGCCTTCTCGGGATCCTTGCCGAGATGGATGGGCTCCAGAAACTTAATCGTCCACTTCGCGGGAAGCGGAATGATGTTGAGCGGCACTGGAATGATGATGCCGAGAAGCTCTTTCGCCCAGCGGATCTGAGAGAGGGTGATGTGGGTCTCTTCCGCGCCAATCACGAGCGAAGGCACGATAGGCGCGCCGGTAAGAAGGGCGAGCCGGACGAAGCCGCGCCGAAAGCGGCGGAGCTTGTAGCTTTGAGAGGACGGTTTGAAGTTACCCTCCTCGCCTTCCGGGAAAAGAAGCAGAAGCTCGTCTTTGTCCAAGATCTGCTTTCCGTTTTCTAGCGTCGCCGGGATCGCGCCCATTTTGTAGGCGTGGACGGAAATCTCAGGGCGTAGGAACCAGAGTTTGTGAGCAATGATTCTCGGTAGGCGCTTTACGTGCAGGCGGATCTGATGACCGAGCATGAGAGCGTCGAAGCCCATGTAGCCGCTGTGATTGGCGATGACGATGCAGCGGCCTACGGACGGGATGTGGCGGATGCCTTCGGTCTCGACCCGAAGGTACTTCGTGATGATCTCAAGCAGGAAGTGAGGCAGGACGCGGTACGCGACTTCCTCTTTGCTCACACCTGAGGCTTTCAACGCTTTGTCGAGCGCGGCCCCGAAGAAGGAAAACATGGCGGATTAATACCTCAGTGCACAGAGGAAAGGAAGTTTAGGCAGCGCTACGGTTTGGGGCGAGCCACACGCGTATCATCTGGTTACGTTTTAATCGGATGAGGGATTCGAGAATGGTCACGTCGGGAAGCGGATTATAGTCGAGTACCCGCGCGACGTTGCCGAACTCCACGATGCTTGAAAGCGTCGAGAAATCGTCGGGCGGTAGCTTTACCCCGCTATGAAGCGCGTTTGGCTCTAGCTCGAGCTTCAGCTCACCGGGCGGCAATTCCCGCCGGATCTGATTGAAGCGCGCTCTCAAGGCCTGGCCTTCCGAGCGGATGTACTTCATGCCGACGTTCAGGTGCTCTTCGAACTCGAGATCGTCGGGGTTCATTTTCGAAAAGACGAACTTGGGCGTATCCCAGAGGAACATGCGGTAGATGGCTTTAAGCCCGCGCACCTGCCCGGTCTGAGCGCCGACGATTTTCCCTTGAAGGAACTCGACCCGGCCCTCTTGATTGGGCAGCGGGCCGCGCACCGAGAGTAAGCCCGTGCGCTCGAGATCGTGCACGGTGACCAAGGCGTCTTCGAACTCCTGCTCTTTGTAGAACGGGATTTTAGATTGCGCGCTTCCGCCGAAGGCATCCGGCTTCGCCTGAAACTCGTTGCCCGTCACGCCGTGCTCGATTTTGCTGATGGCGGCCTTCATCTCGTCGATCAGCGTTTTACTGGGAGCGCCGCTTTCTTCCTGAAGCAAAGTCGTCTTCATGCTTTGGAGAACTTGTTCCGTTTCGTGCTGGAGGTCAGCGGCGGCGGCGATTTTACGAACTTCCACTTCGACGGATTTGTCTTCGGCGCGCGCGTTTTCAAAAGTGCGGTAAATCCGATGCTCGAGAGCAAAATGGAGATCTTCCTTCGTGAAACCGCGCCCATACCAAACTATAAAGCACCGGCGGTTGGCCTCACGAATGGCGTGAATCCACTTTTTGCTGTCGGGCGTGTTCTCGACGAAGGCGATGGGCACGTGGCTACCGGAGCTGGCCGTGCGGCAAAAGGTTTCGACCGAAGGCTCCGCGGTCACTTCGACTAGATTCGCCGCGCGCAGGGCGCTTAAGAATTGCGATGCCCAAGCACTCACTTCTCCGACGCTATAAATGCGGCAGCAGGGAACCATCATGGCGGGGCCTCCGGAATTTCCTGGGGGAATGTGGCGCGGCTTAGGCGCCGTATCGACGAGAAAACAGTTCCTTCAACGGACCTGACTGTCGGAGCAGTTGAATGGCGAACTCGGCGTGACCCGGGTAGTAGCCGTTGCCGAATAGCAACGTCGCCCCACTCGCCACGCCTTCCGCTCCCAAAGCCACCTTCGTAAAGGAAGTCGCCATGCCGAAGAAGAGCACCTTCCCCGTGGAGTGGGCGCTCAAGATAGCGCTCATCTCCGTGTCAGGGACGGAAACCACGTTTACGACGACGTCTCCCATTTTACCATGGGTGGAGGCATGGATCCCAGCGTGGACGGCGGCGGAATCGGTGGCGTCGATTTGCAGCACAGCATCACAAACGCCGAGCCGCTTTAAATCTTCCGCGCCCTTGGCTCCCGGCTCGATGCCGATGACTTTTCCCGTGGGGCCGACCTTGTTTCTTGCCGCAACGCAACTCAAGACGCCCGCTTTTCCGCCCGCGCCCAAAAGCACTACAGTATCGCCCTTTTGGCACAAACCATCGACCGTCGCGGGAGCGCCGGCGACATCATATACCGCCATGGCGATGGCCTCGGGGAGATCATCGGGAAGCTTTGCGGCAATGGACGACTCGAAAAGAACGGCCGTGCCCTCGACTTCCATCTGGTGGGTGGCCAGGGTTATTTTTTTTATCCGCTCGAGTTTAAGCGGCGTAAGCGTGAGCGAAATGAGGGACGCGACGCGGTCTCCGACTTTGAGCTTCAGCGGGCCGGCGTATTTCGAGCCGATTTGCGCCACCCGGCCGACCAGCATCCCGCCCGAGCCGGTCACCTTATTTTGCTGCTTCCCGCGCGCTTTGCAGTTTTCGAGAACGATAGCGGAGATGGCGTCGGCTTTGCCGCCGGTTTCCTTTTCCATCTGGACGAAGCTCGCTGCATCGATGTTCAAGAGCTCGACCTGGAGCAAAATCTCGTTTGGATAAATCGGAAGCAAGTTATCGATGCGATCGGCGGCCTGAGGCAAACGCTTTTTCGCGTCGAGAACGCGGTGAAGGCCGAGGGGATGCCCGGCTTCCGCTCTTTCAGCGCCCGGCACGGATACGTTCCTCGGCGAGCTTGTCGGCGATGAGAAAGGGAGGCGTACCTTCCGCTTTCGCGCGCCGGTAAATCGCCTTCATGGTTTCGTAAATCTCATCTGCTTTGGCGTGTGCGCCATCCTCGTCGTAAGTCCCACTCAGCTCGTAAAAGATATTGATGATGCCGCCCGCGTTCACCGCGTAGTCGGGAGCATAGAGAATCTTTCTCTTCAAAAGATCGTAACCGCAGCTCTCGTCTTTGAGCTGATTGTTCGCGCAGCCCACGATCGCTTTACATTTGAGCCGCGGAATCGTCTCGGGATTTAAGATGGCCCCTCGGGCGCAGGGCGCGAACACGTCGCAGTCGGCGTCGTAAATAGCGTCGAGAGACACGACTTTGGCGCCGAGCTCGCGGCGCGCGAGATTCAAGGTTTGCTCGTTGGTATCGGTGACAATGAGCTCGCCGCCTTCTTTCTTGATCCGTTCGGCCAGGCGATAGCCGACGTAACCGATGCCTTGAATGGCGACCTTGATCCCCTTCAGGCTTTTCGTGCCGTGGGTTTCTTCGAGGGTGGCTTGCAAGGCGCGGAACACGCCCGTCGCGGTCACCGGCGAGGGATCGCCGCTCGAACCGGGAACGCCTTCCATGCCAAGGACGTAGCGCGTGCTTTCGCGGGCTTCGAGCAAATCGGCGGTGGAGACGTTCATGTCTTTGGCGCCGATGTACTTCCCGCCCAAGGTATCGATGAAGGCGCCCATGGCCTTGAAGAGGCCGGGTTGCTTCTTGGCCGGGTCGCCGATGATGACGCTTTTGCCGCCGCCAAAGCCGATGCCCGCGAGACTCGATTTGTAGGACATGCCTTTGGAAAGGCGGAGGACGTCTTCGAGGGCTTCGTTACGCGAGGCGTAGGGAAGCATGCGAATGCCGCCGCAGGACGGCCCGAGAGCCGTGCTGTGTACGGCGATAATGGCTTTTAGACCGCTCTCCCGTTCTTCGCCGTAAACGACTTTTTCGTACCCGGGATGGTCTAGCGTTTCGTGTTTCCACTGCATGAGGATGGCCTCCCTCAAAGACCTTCTGATCTACCGGAAAACGGGGCTATCGGCTAGGGAGTGCAGGGGTTTTTCTTTTGACGGCTCCTGGTCAGGCCGCTAAATAAGATCGACACACGGGTATGGGGACAAAACGCTTCATCGCAATCGCCGGTAATATCGGCTCTGGGAAAACCACGCTGACCCAGATGCTCGCCGAGCGCTATGCTTGGGAGCCGCACTACGAAGTCGTGGCGGAAAATCCCTACCTGGCCGATTTCTATACGGACATGAACCGCTGGTCTCTCCAGCTGCAGGTATTCTTTCTCTCCAAGCGTTTCCGGGCTCATCAAGTCATTTTGAAGACCTCCTCATCCGCGATTCAGGACCGGTCGATTTACGAGGATGCCCACATTTTCGCCCGCGCGCTCTATGAGATGAAGAGCATGGACAAGCGGGACTACGAGAACTATTTCGAGCTGTACTCAATGATGATCGAGCACCTCACGCCGCCCGATCTCGTGGTGTATGTCCGCCGCAGCGTCGACGTCCTAAAAACCCGCATTGCGATGCGCGGACGCGAGTACGAAAAAAATATTCCGGAAAGCTACCTCCATCTTTTGAACTCCTGCTACGACGAGTGGATCGGCACCTACAAAGAAGGCAAAGTGCTGACCGTTTTCGCCGACGACCTGGACTTGCGCGATCGTCCCCAGGATTTCGAGTACGTTTGCCGCCAGATCGAGTCTTCTCTCGAACAGCCCGAGCTCAAATTCACCTGCTAAGGCGGTATTCTTCCAGTGACCTGATAGTATCGAGGAGATGCCTCTCCTTTGGCTTTTACTAGCCGTCTTTGGACTCAGGGCTGAAGCCTGCACGGAATATCGCCTTTTAAGAATCGCCACTCAGCCGGAGGCGAAAGTGCGGGTGCTCGCCGAGTCTTCCGCGCGACTCAAAGACATCGTGGGCGGGAAATACTTTAGCGACAGTCCGAGGCTGTTCGCCCCGGGCAGCACGGGCGGAGTTTTCTACGCCGTCGTCGTCGGAAAGGATGGTGTTCGTCGCGAGGTTCTTGAGAAAAGAATTTCCATCTCACCCGAAAGCGCCGGTAAATCCGAGGCTGCGACAGCGGCCTTCGAGTGGGCCGCCGAAGCCGGCATCGGGCCGAAGGTCTTGGGGCACGTGGACCTCGCCGTAAAAAAAGAAGTGCCGGGGACCGCCTACGAAACGACGGAGCGACTCATTTATCTGGAGAACTTGAGCACGCCCGGGGAAACCGTTTTGTTCGCGGGTCCTTTTACGGGCTTGGGACTGCGGCGGGTTTTCAGCCTGCCCGAGAGCGCGCAGAAAGAGGTGATGGCTCGTTACGCCCGGCTTCGCGCCGTCCATCCGGACTCCGATACCTTGGATAACTTCCACGTCGCTTACCTGAAAAACCCTCCCGACTCCCCTCAGATCGTGAAATACCGCGGCGAAGATGGGCTGAAGTATGGGGTCGATTTGCGCGGCGTGGACTGGGCAGTGAGTAGCAACGCCGAGCTCGAGCAGATGAAAAAGGACTGGGAAGCTTCAGGCTCTCCTAACAGGGGACCATAACTTAACCCCGTATGTTTCGAGTGACTCACGCCCCCGCCCTAAGTCCTGGTAAAATATAGGTCTGCCTTAGCTCAAAGCACAACTCGGCACGCCGAAAGCGCCCTAACCCCGGCGCTCGTCGAAGTCGTTCTCTTTGAAGTTGGGCGGAAGCTGTTTCTTCGTCATGATGTCGGCGATGACCGCGTGCTCGGGGAGCCCGATGGATTTCGTCACTTCCGTCACGTCGATGGGCTTTTTCGCCTCGGCGTAGAGCTGTTTGCCTTCCTGCACGCGGGCGACCGCTTTTTCGATGAGCGCGAGCGGGATCTCTTTGTTCTCGATGGCCTTGATGATGGCCTCAAAAGGACCGATCGGAAAGCCCTTCTCGACGCCGCGGTAGATCAAGATATCGCAGCCCGCTTTCACCGCGAGAATCGCCGCTTCTTCCGCCCCGTAGTTCTCACTCACCGCGTTCATTTCCATGTCGTCGCTGAAAATAATGCGGGTAAAGCGCAAATCGTTTCTAAGGAGATCGAGCGTCGGCTTCGACAGGGTCGCCGGCCAATCGGGATCGAGCGCGGGATTTAAGATATGCGCCGTCATCACGCCGCCCACGCGGCTACGGATCACGCGCCGAAACGGAATGAGCTCCAATTCGTTTAGCTGGTCGTAGGTGCGATCCACCTTGGGTAACGTAAGGTGCGAGTCTTCCGTGGTGTCGCCGTGGCCGGGAAAGTGCTTTGCGACCGCCATGACGCCCATCTTCTGGATGCCCCGGCACACGGCCGAGCCCATTTTGCCGCACACCTCGGGGTCCGCCGAAAAGGCGCGGTCGCCGATAATGGGGTTCGAGGGATTGGAGTTCACGTCGACGACGGGAGCGAAATCGATGTTGATGCCCACCGCTTTGAGCTCTTTCGCGAGCACCTGGCCGAACTCAAAACCAATCTTAGGCGAGCCAAGCTCGCCCAAATGATCGAGGCTCGGAAACTTGGTGAAAGGCGGCTGGAGACGCGCGACCCGGCCACCTTCCTGGTCGACCGAGATGAAAAGCGGCGGCGCGTTCTTCGGCCGGCAAGAGAACTGAAGCTCGTTCGAAAGCTCGGCGAGCTGAGCCGGCGACTGGACGTTCTGTTTGAAATAGATCGTCGAGCCAAGGCCGTACTCGATAATGGCCTTCTTGAAGTCCGATGGCACGGAGTACCCATCAAAGCCCACAAGGAACATCTGACCGACGAGACTTTTGATGTCTTTTGAGTTGGCCATGGGCTTATGCGGCGAAGAAAGCTAAACCAGTTAAGTAACTTAACCAAGTATAGGCGTTCTTACCGGCCCCTGACAAGACGAGCTAAGCGACTCACTCGTCCTCGTCCTGATTGCCGCGCTTCACGGTGCGTTTACCCGAGTCGAGCATGCGTTTGCGTAAACGCAGGAAGTTAGGCGTTACTTCGAGAACCTCGTCATCGGCCAGCCAAGCGATACCCCATTCGATGGTGATCGGAAGCACCGGCGTTAAAACGACCGCTTCGTCCTTACCGGCGGCGCGGATGTTGGTGAGCTTCTTCTCGCGGCAGACGTTAATGTTCAGATCGTTGATGCGATTGTTCTCGCCGACGACCATGCCTTCGTACACGTCCACGCCTTCCTTCACGAAAAGCTTGCCGCGTTCTTCCAGGTGGAAGAGCGCGTAGGGAATCGTCGTTCCCATGCGATCGGAAATGAGCGCGCCGTTGACGCGATCCAAGATGTGACCCTTCCACGGAACATAATCCCGGAAGTAAGAACTGAGGAGACCTTGCCCGCGAGTCACGTTCAAGAACTCGGAACGGAACCCGATGAGGCCGCGGGAAGGAATGTCGAACTCCGCGCGTGCCCGGCCCGAGGCCATCTTTTGAAGGTTCGCCATTTCGCCCTTGCGGGTGGCGAGACGCTCCGTCAAGCGGCCCAAACAATCTTCCGGAATATCCATCACCACGCGCTCGAGGGGCTCGAGGACCGTTTCGCCCTCTTTCTTGGTGATGACCTTCGGACGTCCGAGACCGAACTCGTACCCTTCGCGGCGCATCTGCTCGGCCAAGATCGCGAACTGCAATTCGCCGCGGCCTTTCAGCATGAACACATCGGGAAGCGCGGTACGTTCCACGGTCATGGAAACGTTCGTGCGCATTTCTTTCTCTACACGATCCCAAATCACGCGCGACGTAATCTTTTTTCCATCGCGTCCGCTGAGAGGCGAGTTATTAACGAGCATCTCGATAGAGATGGTCGGCTTCTCGATCTCGATACGAGGGAGCGGATTGAGGTTATTCGGCGAGCAAACGGTGTCACCGATTTTCAAATCTTCGATGCCCGCGACGATGACGACGTCGCCCGCTTCCGCCTTACCCGTCGGAACGACTTTGAGTCCCTGATAGTTGTAGAGCGCCGTAATTTTGGTGGTGGTCTGCACGTTGTCTTCGTGAAACACGGTGACCGTGTCGCCCACGGTGATGGAGCCCGAAACCACTTTGCCAGTGCCGAGACGACCGACGTACTCGCTATAGCTCGTGTTGCTGACCAACATGCGCGTGCCGCCTTCTTCGATTTCCGGCGCGGGCAAGTAGCTCAAAATCAAATCCAGAAGCGGCGAAAGGTTCCCGGCCTTACCCAAGTCTTCCGGCTGCAAATAGGCTTTGCGATCGCGCGCGACGGCGTAGATCACCGGGAAATCGAACTGCTCGTCGGTGGCGTTCAATTCCATGAAGAGCGCGTAAATCTCTTCGAGCACTTCTTTCGGGCGGGCGTCTCCTCGGTCGATCTTGTTGATGACCACCGCGACCCGAACTCCGCGGGCCAAAGCATGCTTCAGCACGAAACGGGTCTGAGGGAGCGGCCCTTCGGCGGCGTCCACCAGAACGAGAGCTCCGTCGACCATCTGCAACCCGCGCTCCACCTCGCCGCCGAAATCGGCGTGGCCAGGGGTGTCCACGATGTTGATCTTGTGGTCTTTATAGAAAATTGAAGCGTTCTTCGCCGTGAGGGTGATCCCCTTTTCACGCTCGAGGTCGCCGCTATCCATCACGCGATCGGCGATGGTTTGGTTGTCGCGGAAGGTCCCCGACTCCCAAAGTAAGCCGTCCACGAGGGTGGTCTTCCCGTGATCTACGTGGGCGATGATGGCGATATTACGGATCTTTTCGTTTCTTTGCATAGAGGTACTATTGAATTAAAAAACGTAAGCTGTTAAGGATTCGCGCGAGATTATGAAAGCGGAAACCAAACAGGGCGGCCAAGACTCTACCAAATGCGCAGTGTGCTGGAAAGGCCCAGAGCTGTGTTTATGCAATGAGATCCAACCTTCTTCGACGAAGACGAAGGTTTTGATTCTCCAGCATCCCCAGGAAGCGAGAAATCCCTGGGGGACGGCCCGCCTGACGAGCCTGTCACTTTCCAAATCCGTCCATAAGGTCGGGTTATCGTGGCGATCTCTCAGTCATGCCCTCGGCGAGCCCGCCGAGCCCAGCAAATGGGGCGTGCTTTATCTCGGCGCCATGAAAGACGCCAAAACCCGTCCCTCTAACCTGCCTTTTCAGGTTTTATCGTCCGAAGGCCGCTCGGTGAGCCCTCAAAAGCTCGAAGGTATTATTCTTTTGGACGGAAACTGGAAGCAGTCGAAGACGCTTTGGTGGCGTAATCCCTGGCTCGCCCGGATGAACCGCATCACGCTGAACCCGGGCACTACCTCCGTGTTTAACCGCGTGTCCAAGCAGCCGCGCAAAGATTGCCTCTGCACCCTCGAATCGGCCCGCCACAGCTTGGCCGCGCTCGAAAAAAACGTGAAAGACACGCTGACCCGGATGGACGAGCTTTTGAAAAAGCACGTCGAACTGGTCGAGCTTCACCGCCCGGCCAAGGCCGCGCGCCCGGCGAAGCCCTTTCACCGGCGTGGCAATCCCCCGAAGCCCTCGCGGCCGAAACCGGTCGTGGCGGCGGCGCCCGTAGCTCGAGCCTAAGGCTGGATGAGTAGTTCCGCGGCGGCGCGGACCTGACGGATAGTTTCGTCGAGCGAAAGGCTGACTCTCGCTCCCGCGGCATGGCGATGGCCACCGCCGCCGAATTGCTTGGCAAGTCCGACGACCGCGACCTCTCCCGAGCCACGGAGACTTATCTTCACCCGGCCATCGTCTTCCTCGCGAAAGAGCATTCCCACTTCGACGTCTTGAATGAAGCCGAGCGAGCTGACGAAAGACTCCGTGTCTTCCACCGTCGCACCGTACTTCAAGCGCGTGGCTTTCGGGATGGTGAGCCAGGCGATGCGGCCATTGTGCGAGGTTTGAAGGCCGTCCAGCACGTGACCGAAGAGGCGCACTTTTTCGAGAGAATCTCGCGAATAAACGTCGCGGAAAACCTTCTCCGGGCGCACTCCCTTTTGGAGAAGCTCCGCTGCCACCTGGTGCGTGCGCGGCGAAGTACGCTTGTAACGAAAGCTCCCCGTATCGGTAACGATGGCGACGTAGAGCGCGCGGGCCATTTCCTCGTCGATATCGGCGCGAAGCTCTCTGAGCAAGCCGTAGACCAGCTCACCGGTTGCCGCATACTGCTCGTCGATCAGATGATCGTCCAGATTTCCCATCTCGGGAATGTGGTGATCGATGAAGATGATGGGCACGTTCAAGGCTTTCAGCGCGGGCAACATGTCGCCCATCATGCGCTCGTCGTTCGTATCGAAAATGAAAACGAGATCCACTTCGGGAAGCGGCGTGCCCTTTTGATAGACCTGGATCTCATGGCGCGGGTCGACGGAAAGAAATTTCGCGGGCGTGGGCCCGGGATTGAAAACGTGAGAAAGCTTGCCCACCTTCTTCAGATAGAAGTGCATCGCCATTTGCGAGCCCAAGCCATCGCCATCGGGATTGGCGTGGGTCGTCAGCAAAAAGCGCCGGGTGGCTAGAATGCGTTGAGTGAATTTTTCCACAAAGCTGATGAAGGGGCGGGACGAACGGGTTTCCCTTTAAGACAGGCTCCTATTATAACCTAGCTAATGGAAAAGCTCATCCTCACCGCCGCCATCACGGGCGCCGAGTTAGACAAATCGAGGTGTCCCGCGTTACCGATCACGCCCGCCGAACAAGCGGCCGCGTCGAAAGCGTGTGTCGCAGCGGGCGCATCCGTCATCCACCTGCACGTGCGAGACGCCAAGGGCCAGCCTAGCCAGAGCCTGGAAGATTTTCGTAACTCGGTGGAGGCCATTCGCGCGGCTTGTCCTGTGAAGCCCATCATTCAATTCTCGACCGGGGGCGCCGTGGGCGAAGCGATGGAAAAGCGCCTTGCTCCGCTGACTCTGACACCCACGATGGCGTCTTTCAATTTGGGCACCATCAACTTTGGCGAAGAAGTCTTCGTGAACACGTTCGCCGAAATGCGCGCGCTCGCCAAAGCGCTCGATCAAAACGGCGTCACACCGGAGTTTGAGATCTACGATTTGGGCCATCTCGATAATTTGAAAAAACTGATCAAGGAAGGCGTCGTGCGCGCGCCTTATCATTGTCAGTTCGTACTCGGCGTTCCCGGCGCTCTCTCGGGAGACATCAATGCACTCACTGCTTTGGTTGATAGACTTCCACCGGATTCCCTTTGGGGCGTCGCCGGCATCGGTCGTTTTGAATTGCCTCTCGCCGTGCACGCCATCGTCATGGGCGGGCATGTCCGCGTGGGCCTCGAAGATAACGTGAGCTACTCGAAGGGTGTGCCCGCGACGAGCAACGCGCAGCTGGTGGAGCGCATCGTACGCATCGCAAAGGAAGTCGGCCGCGAGGTCGCCTCACCCGATGAGGCGCGAAAAATTCTCGGCACCAAGAATCCCTAGCTCCTACTGCTTTTGGGCCGCGGGTGAGGACGAGCGAAGGAAGCCCGGTTGGTTATAGACGAGCCCTACCACTACCGAGGTCACGTTCGAGACGTACCGCGTGCTCGCCCCCGAGACTTGAAAGCGGGCGATGTTGGTTAGTCCGCGAGACGTTCGGCCCATGAGGAAAAGCTCCCACTGGTTGTCCAAGTGGTATCCAAGTCCGGCCCCTGCTTGAAAAGAAACATCCACCTTAGCGATCGAGGCTGAGTCGATGACACGAATGCTGCCGTCGGCGGTAACCGTATCCCCCGACGTCAAATACCCCACGCCCAATCCAACGGGAAAAAACAACTGAAAGGCTTCGCCCGAAAACCTCCCCTCGAGAAGCAGCGGGAGCTCGAAGTAATTGAGCCGAGTCACGGTGCCCGCCGCATTCCGGCTTCCCTTTTGGACGAAAGCGATTTCCGGACGGAAGTAGAGCCAGTCACTCAAGGTAATCTGCGAAAAGATTCCCGCCTGGATCGCCGTTTTTGCGCGCCGAGCTTCGGCGGTGCCCGCGACAGAGTAAGCCGCACTGGACAGCGTAGGCCCGAAATAAAAGCCGAGCGGAATGGGAATATCCAAAGAGTCGTCGCCGAACGCGGGCCGCGCGAGACCGAGCAGCAATAGAAAGAAGATCGATTTTCTCAAACTCACTATAATTTAACTTATGAAACGGCTCGTGGCTCTACTATTGGTGCTCTCCTTCACCGCCGGCTGCAGCAGGACCCGGGAGGTGGCAGAAATACTTAACTCGGGCGCGCACTATCTCGTTCTGGGCGAGATGGCCCTCAAAATACCCAACGATCTGCAAAGCGGGGCCTGCCACAATAAGATCGGCGAAAGTACGCTGAGCTATACGGGCTCCACGGGAGTGATGAACGCCGCGGTCGATCTCGAGGACGGCAGCAAGCTCACCTGCACGTTAAAAGTCGCTTATACGATTAGCTCGGAGGGCACTTCACTTCTCGGAGCGGGCAATATTTTCAGCTGCGACGCTTTCAACTGCTCCCTCGGCGCTCAAATCATCGACTGCGAGGAGCTAAAGAAAGCCATGCACGATTACACCTGCTCGACAACTGCCGAGTTCTAAGTGCGAGCGGCTTCGACGAAGCGCAGCCGCAGTTCCGCGAGAAGATTGTCCAAGAGCTGGGCTTCTTCCGTCGACAGATTGCCCTTCGTCTTTTTCTGCAGCATCTCGAGGATGTCGATGTTCTGCTTGGCGAGCGGCAGATTGCGCTCGGTCTTCTGAGTGACCGGATCGGCGGCAAGACCTAAGTGAATGAAAGCGCCGGTCGCTAGCGAAAAAGCCAAAGTCGAGAAATCGATTTCGTCAGGACTGGGCTCAGTCTCCTTGGAATCCTTCATGGAGAAGCCAGCGCCTTCTTTCGGCTTAGGCTCGTCTTTCGCGCCCGAGGAGCTGCGGCGATCGATTACTTTAAATCCATCCTTCTCTTCAGGGCTCATACGATCCTCCTATTAGGCCGGGGTAGGCGCCGGAGCGGGAGCGGGAGCCGCCACTGGCGCGACTTTTTTCGCGGCCTTTGCGTTAGCCGCGGCTTCTAGAGTCTTCAACTTCTTACGCCGCTCGACAAGCTCCGAAAAATCGAGGCTCATGACGGGCGCGGCATCGGGACTCGAAATCACTTCCTGCACGGGCGGAATCTTCGACGTATCGTGCTTCGGCGCCTTGTAAAGCTTGCGGAACGATTTCAGGGTCAAATCTTTCGAAAGCGAGAACTCTTCCGTGGAGCGGGCCTCGACCATGACGATGGCTTTCGCCTTGGGGTCGGCAATGAGCTTCAAGAAATTATCGGGAAGCTGGAAGACCTGGCTGAAAGAGCCCTGCTGAGGGTTCTCGTGGGAATAGGTGAAGGTCATTTCCTTCTCGCTCCACTCCGGAGACACGACCCAGAAACGGAACCGGTACATTTTTACGTCGAAAGTAGCCGGGTCCCACGTCACGAAAGCGCCGATCGTTGCGTTTCCTCCAGTAGAGAACAAACCGAACTTGGGCTGACCTTTGGTGGCTTTTCCTTGGATGAAGAGCACGACCAAACCGAAAATGGCGCCCAGAAAGGCCACCGTTGCGAGCACGCCACCAAATAATGTCAACCAGACCGGCATCTTAACCTTTCTCTACTCGCCGCCTTCCCCGCGCCCAGGGGCTGAAGGAAGGGCTTGAATATGCTGCAAAATCCCCAGATTTTTACCGTAGGCTCACCCCTTTGTCGAGATCTGGGATCGCGCCCTTGATTGGGCTCTGCCTTTCTTGATACAAAGCGCCATTCTGAACCGGAGAAAACCCATGAATTGGATGAAAGTTTCGGCCCTCGTCCTTTTGGCGACTGCGACCCTGGCTCAAGGCGCTACTGAAGCGCCCCTCGATCCGATCGCCGAGACGGTTACGGTCAGCCACCCCCCGGTGTCGCCGCTCTCCTTCGGGCTCGATTTGAAATATCGCCCCGTTCAGTTCCCGGGCCTTTCCGCGGCTCACGGCCACGGCGGCCAGCTCGCCCTCGAGTACCTGCCGGCCGCTCCTTACAAAAGGTACGTGGGCAAACCCGCAATCGGCCTCAGCGTTGGCTTCGGCAAGATTCCCAACATCGGCTCGGCCGTTTCGTTCACGACGATGCCCGTGTCGGCTTACCTGGCCTACCGGCTAGACATTCTGGACAACCAGATTCTCGTTCCGTTCGGAAAGATTGCCCGCTCCGTCACCCTCGAGCACCGGAGCAACGGAAACAACTCCCGCTATCAGAGCTGGGACTACTCCCTGGGTGGCGAGCTTTGTCTGAACTCTCTCGATAAACGCTCGGCCAAGTACCTCGACATGGACGTGGGCATCAACAACACCTACCTCATCGTCGAATGGGTGAAATCGACGCCGGTAGACGGCTACGTCCAAGACAATCTCGCCCACGAAGAATGGCAAATCGGCCTTCGCTTCGAAATGTGAGCTTAGAGGGCTAGAGGCCGGAGAGCGGATTGCCGCGCAAGTTGTTCAAGATGAACAAGATACCGGCAATGAAGAACAGGACGGCGATGACGAAGTTCAAGCCGTTGCTGACGCCGTGAAGCTTTGCCTTGGGATCGGCTTTGCGGCGGGCAATGACCCCCATCACCGTCTTATAGACGATGAGTGGGCCCGAAATCACGAGGGCCACGCCGACTAAAATCAAAACGATGTTGCCGGTCTCGATGGGATACTTGGTCATCGCCGGTAATCCTACAAAGGCCCCCTTCTTTTGTCGAGCCAGTCCTAGCAAGGTACAATCCACCCCAATGACCCAAGGACGGCTCCTCATTTTCGATACCCACCCCATCGCGTACCGATCCCCGGTATTTCGGGCTCTTCACGAGTCCCACGGCAATATGAAGGTCTACTTTCTGAGCTCTGGCTTCGACGGCGGACGCTGGTGGTTTCACGAGACGGGAAAGACCGCCCCTCAGACCCAGAACCCGAAGCTGACCGAAGGTTTTCCCAACGAGACGCTCGGAACGGAGAAGCTCGGCGTGGGGGGGACGCTCAAAGCGCTCCACCTTATTTTAAAGAACGAGCGGCCGGCGGCGGTTCTGATTTACGGGTACTACCTGCCCGATCATTGGACCTTGAGGTGGCTCACCGCCCGAATGGGGATTCCGCTCCTTTTCGTTGGAGAGACCTTTGCGGCCACCAATGGGCGAGCCAGGAAACTGCTTCGCGCGCCGCTCAGAAAATACTTTTTCCGAGGTGTGTCTCGCTTCGTGGCGATTGGGGACCGAACGGCCGCCTTGTACGACTCCTTGGGAGTTCCCGCGGAACGAGTCGATCGGGCGAAGTATTGCGCGGACGTTTCCTTTTTTGAGAGATCGGAAGCTGAGGCGCGCGAACGGCGCGCGAAGTGGCGGCGATCCTGGTCCTTGGGCGAGGAGGCCTTCGTCCTTCTCTTCGTCGGCCGCCTCTTCGAGCGTAAGCGTCCTCTGGACGCCGTCGCGCTTCACAAACTTCTCTTAACGATGAAAAGCGTACATACCTTTATCGTCGGTAGCGGCAATCTGGAAACGGCGGTACGGAAAGCCGCGGACGGAGTCTCACGGCTAGAGGTGCTGGGCTTCAAGAATCGTGACGAGCTACTCGATCTGTATCACGGCGCCGACCTACTGATAGTTCCTTCGGAATTTGAAACCTGGGGACTCGTCGTCAACGAAGCTTTTGCCGCGGGAACTCCCGCTCTCGTCACGAGCCAATGCGGGGTCGCGGGAGATCTGGTGATTCCCGGCAAAACGGGATTCATTTTTCCGGTGGGCGCGCTCGCCGAAGCGGCACGGCTCGTGCGCGCGGCGCTCAAAGATCGCAAGCGATTTGAAAAGGTCGCCGCGGCGGCCCGCCAAAAAGCGGGAACCGAGTACAGAGCCGACCAGTTCGCGGAAGTCTTGAAGCAATCCTCCCAGCGGGCCGCGGAGTCAGGCGGCGGGCAGCTTCAAAGCTAAGCGCGCTTTTCCGGCGGGGGCGTCTTCCCGCACGACGGTGCCGCCGTGAAGCTCGACGACGGTGCGGCAGATGGCCAGCGCCAAACCGAGGTTTTTCTCGTGGCGCATGGGCTCGGAGCCGGTCTCCAAAGCATCCATGGCTTCCGGAGAAATCGGATCTCCCTCGCGGGTGAGGCGGAACATCACCCACTCGCCCTGTTTCACGACTTCGAGCTGAATCTCTTTGCCCTTCGGAGATCGGGCGATGGCGTCCTTTAAAAAATATTTCAGGCCGTCTTGAAGTTTCTGGGCGTCGGCGTTCACGGTGAGGCCCCGGCCGACGGTCCCCTTGAAGCTCACCTGACGGGCGGTCCGCTCGGCTTCGAGTTCTTTTAAGATCTGCATCGTCGCCTTCTCCAGCTCGACCGGGCTCAACGTGAGACGAGTATCGGACTCCATGCGCACGAAGGTCAGCACTTCGGAGACTATTTCCCCAAAACGATCGGCGGCGCGAGAGACGGAAGTTACCGCCGTTTGTAAGTCGGGCGTGAGCGTGCTTTTCGAGTCCACGATCATGGACACGAAAGAAGTGAGCACGGTGAGAGGCGTGTTCAGCTCGTGAGAGACTAAAGACAAAAACCGAGCCTTCGCGCGATCGAGCACCGTGAGCTCGCGCAACGCGCGTTTCAGCTCTTCGTTACCTTTCGCGAGCGCCACGTTTTTGAGCTCGATCTCGTGCTTTAAAAGAAAGGCCTCGTTCGCCTGCCGGAGGGTGAGCTTTAAATCCTCGGGGTCCCAGGGTTTCGCGACATAGCGATAAATATTGCCGCGGTTGATGGCACCGATGACCGACTCGATGTCCGTATAGCCGGTTAAGAGAATCCGGGTAGTCAGCGGGCAAACGTCCTTGGCCTTTTCGAGAAACTCGACCCCGGTCATCTCGGGCATGCGCTGATCGGACACGATCACGTGAAACGGCGTACGGGTGATGAGCTTCAGGGCCTCGAGGGGTGACTCGCAAGTGGTGATCTGATAATCGCTGCGTAGAAGGCGCTTAAGCGCCTCCAGATTGTCTTTTTCGTCATCGACAATGAGGACGGGATCCATAGTTAAGAGGGGGTTGCGGGCTATTGGCTGACCGACTGTCCCAATGATATGTGTTCCCCTTCCCGTATTCAAGGAGCGCCCCATGGACCAATCGATTGAAACCGTGCTCAAGGAGACCCGTACCTTCCCGCCTCCCGCGGACTTCTCCCGATTGGCCAACCAAAATGACGCTAAAGCCTTCGAGGCCATGTGGGCCGAGTCGCAGAAAAACCCGGTCGCCTTCTGGGAAAAAGCCGCGGACTGCCTCACCTGGGAAAAGAAATGGGACAAAGCGCTCGAGTGGAACGAGCCCTTCGCGAAATGGTTCGTCGGCGGAAGGATCAATGCCTCGGTCAACTGCCTCGACCGGCATTTGAAAACGCGCGGGCACGCTGCCGCCCTCATCTGGGAAGGCGAAGACGGCCAGGTCATCCGCTTGACCTACGACGAGCTCTATCGCCGGGTTTGCCGCCTTACCAACGCTCTGGAAAAAAAGCTGGGGCTCAAAGCCGGCGACACCGCCGCCCTCTACATGCCGCTCGTTCCCGAAGCGGTGATCATCATGCTCGCTTGCGCCCGGCTCGGCGTCACCCATAGCATCATCTTCGCGGGTTTCGCCGCGCATTCCGTCCGCGATCGCGTCAACGATGCCGAGTGCAAAGTCATCTTCACGGCCGACTTCGGATACCGCCGGGGCGCGAAGCTCGAACTGAAAAAAATCATCGACGCAGCTGTCATGGAAACCCCGTCCGTAAAGCACGTCGTCGTCTTGCAAAGAGAGGGCGATCAAACCCTGCTCTCGAAAGACGTCGACTACAGCGAGCTCTGCTCGGGGATGAGCGACGACCACATAGCTCAAGCTTTTGATTCCGAGCACCCGCTCTTTTTTCTCTACACCAGCGGAACCACGGGAAAACCGAAAGGCATCGTCCATTCGACGGGCGGCTATCTCCTGGGCGTGGCTCTCACCACGAATTGGGTTCTCGATCTGAAACCCTCCGACATTTACTGGTGTACTGCCGACATCGGCTGGGTCACCGGCCACAGTTACGTCGTCTACGGGCCGCTGGCGAACGGCGGAACAACTTTGATTTATGAGGGCGGCCCCATGCACCCGACGCCGTCCCGCATCTGGGAAATCGTCGAGAAGCATAAGGTCAGCATTCTCTATACGGCGCCCACCGCCATCCGCTCCTTCATGCGCGCGGGCGACGAGCATCCGGCAAAGTACCCGATGAAGTCCTTGCGTCTTCTCGGCTCGGTGGGCGAGCCCATCAACCCCGAAGCGTGGATGTGGTACTTTGATAAGATAGGCCACGGCCGCTGTCCTATCGTCGATACTTGGTGGCAAACCGAGACGGGCGCCATGATGATTAGCCCGGTACCGGGAGTCACCACTACGAAGCCCGGTTCCGCCACGCGCTCGCTTCCCGGTATCGTCGCCGATATCGTCGACGAAGCAGGAAAGACTTGCCCACCGAACGTGGGCGGCTATCTCGTCATTCGTCACCCTTGGCCTTCGATGCTCAGAACGATTCACAAAGATCCCGAACGGTACAAAAACACTTACTGGTCGAAGTTTCCCGGCCTTTATTTCGCTGGAGACGGCGCGAGCCGCGATGCCGATGGTTGCTTCTGGATCAAGGGACGCGTCGACGACGTCATCAACGTTTCCGGACATCGGTTAGGCACCATGGAGATCGAGAGCGCGTTGGTCAGCCATCCCAAAGTCGCCGAAGCCGCGGTGGTCGGCATTCCCCACGAAATGAAGGGCCAAGCGATCTACGCGTACGTCACGCCGGTAGGCAATGCGAAGTTCGTGACGAAGGACCTCATCGCGGAGCTGAAAGAGCATGTCGTAAAGGAAATCGGCTCGCTCGCCCGGCCCGAGGAAATCCGTCTAACAAAAACGCTCCCAAAAACTCGCAGCGGAAAAATCATGCGCCGGCTTCTAAAGGATCTCGCCTCAGGCAAACCAATGACGGGCGACACAACAACGCTAGAGAACCCCGATCTCGTCGAGTTCATCGACTAAAAAGGGGTCAGCCTCCATTTGGTACCAAAAGGTAG
>JAYUGC010000150.1:0-10143 GCA_043767805.1 Pseudomonadota bacterium
GGCGAAGTAAACGACGAGCCCGAGAGCGAGTTCACTCAAAGCGAGCGAGAAACGATTCCATTCCGCTTCGGGAAATAGACCCAAGATCGGTCCGGCGACATAACCCAAGACGATGAAAACGAGCGCTTCCGGAACGCGAACGCGAGCGTACAGACCTTTTAAGGCCTGTCCTAAAAAGAAGATCGCCGCGATGGCCGCTAATGCCGTGGTCATTAAGGTTCCGTCTCTTCTTTTCGGCGCACTCCTTACCGAACCTTCGGAAAGTTATCAGGGTTCCCAACAACCAAGACGCGTCGAGTCAAGCGCTTGAAGAGACTCAGCTAAGGCTGGAGAAAAAACTCGGTTAGTTCGGGGAAGCCATCGAACCTGAGGCACGCGGAGTCCGGCTGCCCGAATCCGTAATTCACATGGTAGTACGGCACTCCGGCTTTTTTCGCGGCCACGTGGTCTCCCGCCGTGTCCCCGATGTAAACCGGCGACGCGAGCCGGTTTCTCTTAACGAGAAGCGCGATGTTGTGCCCTTTCGGTTTTCCCGTGGCGCCGTAACATTCCGTATCCTTGAAAAGACTTTGAAGGCCCGAGGCCGCGAAGAAAGTCGCGAGGTAGTCTTTCATGCAGTTACTGACGATAAAAAGCGGAAAACAGGCCGCGAGCCGCTTGAGTCCCGCCGCCACTCCGGGAAACAAAGCGCCGCCCTCGGTTTGCAAAACGGCAATCTCCCGTTCGTAGCAATTGTGCGCGATGGCCTCCCTCTGCTCAGGCTCGGCCTCGGGGAAGACCTTGTCGAAAATTTCGTTCATGGGAAGGCCCATGATGCCTTGAATGTCCTTGTCCGTGATGACCCGATCGGAGACCCCGAGGTTCCCCAAAGCCTGGTTCCACCCCTTCGCGCAGGACGCGGAGGAGTCCCAAAGGGTGCCGTCCAAGTCAAAAATCAGCCCGTCCAGTGGCGTGTCAGTCATTTTCATTAACGTTTAGAGTCGTTTTCTCAAGGCTCGGGGCCACTATAAATCAGGGCTTTGGCTACCGCTACCCTGGATTCCCTCTCCCAATTCCAAAACTCTCGGCTAAGATGCGGACAGATCAGGGGGGGGTGTATGCGGTTCATCTGGCTTTTGAGTTTTTGGGCTCTGTCTGCCGTGGCGCTGGACAAACCGGCGGCCGTGGTTCGGATGAAAAAGGGGACCGCGGGGAAACCCATCTTGTTCGGCCTGAGCACCGCCCAAGCGGAAGCCCTCTATAAGGCGAGCCACCGGAAAGCCGACCTCCGCAACCTCTATATCGTTCCCGACCGCGACCTTCAGGCCATCAACTGGAAGGACGCTCAGCTGGACGGCTGGATCGATAACGGCCCCGTCCCTCCCCCCGGCTACTACGCGGCCTCCGCCGACCCGGAGCTGGCGACTCAGTGGTGGAGAGAGAAACTCGAGCTCGATAAAGTCTGGGCGAAAGCGACTGGAAAAGGCGTCACTATCGCGGACTGCGATTCGGGCTATTACACCGAAGAGCCGGACCTCGCGCCCAATCTCCTGTTAAACGATCGCTACGATTTGTCCGATCGCGAAGAGCCGCTCAAAATCGACGACGGTGCTTACGTGTCTCACGGCACGTCGGTCGCCTCCCTCTTGGTGGGCGCCTTGGACGGCAAGGGAACCAACGGCATCGCCTACAACGCGAAGCTCGTGCCGCTGCAAAATTTCAATTACTCGAAGGAAGATGATCTTCTGAAAGAAGACGCCACCACCCGCTGCATTTTGCGCGCGCTGACCATTCAGTCGGTGAAAGTCATTCTCCTCGAAAACCAAACGGCGCAAGGCTCGTCGGAAACCTTTCTTGGTACGAGAGAAGCAGTCCGTCTGGCCATTGCGTCCGGTGTGCCCGTCGTGTCGGCCGCCGGAAATTATGCCTTGGATCTCACCATCGAAAGCGGCGATGACACGGGCTCGATTCTGGTCGGCGCCGTGGATCCGAAAGGAAAGCTCTCCGGCTTCAGCAATTTCGGCTTGCGGCTGACCGTCGCGGGCTATGGACAAGACATTCAGACGCTCGCGGGACCAAACGGATACCAAGCGACTTTCACGGGAACCTCCGCGGCGGCGCCTCAGGTCGCGGCGACGGTCGCCCTGATGCTCGAGCTCAATCCGAAGCTCTCACCCGCGCAAATCCGCACGATCTTGGAAAAGACCCGCGCCATAACGGCCGAGAATAAAGACGTAGGCGGCCTCTTGAACATCGTCGCCGCTTTGGACGAAGTCGCGAAGACGAGAACGAGCTCCTGGAATTACAACTCGAGCCAGCAAGTCCGTAAAACCGTGCGAACGATTTTAACGAAGAAGCCCTAGCTCGCCATCTGATGGAGCGAAGGAGCCCGGCGCCAGGCCCGTAAGTACAGAGACCATTGACGAGCGGCGAGCTTCCATTCCATGCGGCTCGCCTTCAGCTCTACTCTGAGCAAGAGATAACGCTCTTTGGACTGAGCCTTAACGTCGGCTTTCATCTGCTGAAACTCTTCGCGGATCTCTTTCATGCGAAGCTGAGCGGCTTCGCGCTTGGCTTTGAGCATCTCGATGCGCTCGGCGGGAAAGCCCATCTTCAAAAGCGAGTTCTCTTCCGTGCGCAGGCGCACTCTCTGGATCTCCGCCGCGGGAATGCGCTTTAGCCGGGTGGTCAGGCCCACGAAGGACAAGCCGCGGATGAGCCATTTCGTCGGATCCCACTGATACCAGCGGATGCCGTTACGGTAATCGGAAGCAAATTGGTGGTGGTAATTATGGTAGCCCTCGCCGAACGCGAAGATGGCGAGCAGCAAGCTGTCTCTCGCCGTTTGCATCTCGCTGTAGGTGCGCTTACCGAAAGTGTGAGCGTAAGAGTTGATGAGAAACGTCGAGTGGCTTCCCGCGACGACGCGAAGGAGGCCGCCGAAGAGCAAGCCGCCGAACGGATGGCCCAAGGCATAGCCGAGCATGAGCGGAACCCCGAAGCACATGGCAACCGCGATCACGACGTAGTTTCTGTGCTGCCACATCACGAGCTTGTCCTCGAGCAGATCCTGCGGGTAGTTGCTCGTGTTGGTCTCTTCGTAAAACAGCCAGCCGATGTGGGCCCAGAGAAAACCTTCGTGGATGTTGTGGGGATCTTTGTCCGTATCCACATGACGGTGATGACGCCGGTGGTCAGCGCCCCATTGCAAGGCCGAGCCCTGAAAAGAGCCAGCTCCGAAGAGCAGGAACGCGAGCTTCACGATGGGATTGGCCTCGTAGCTCCGGTGGGAAAGAAACCGGTGGTAGCCCGCCGTAATGCTCATGCTGGTGCAGGCCACGTAAATGAAGAAGAGCGCGATGAGCGACCAGTTAAGCCCGTATTGATAGAGATAGAGAGGCGTCAGAATGACCGCTCCCAACCCCGTCAGGGTGAAGAACAGCACATTGACCCATTGGAGTTTACGGTTGGCGGGGATGGTCATAGGAGTTTCCTTACTATAGATGCTAACGACTCCGGCGACTGCATTCAGCAAAAATCACATCAACCATTACAGATCGTTAAAAGAAGGGATGAATCATCGATTTTGCGTGGCGCATTAGATCCAGAAGTAACGGAAATCAGAGGCCCTGTCGAGAAACTTGCCGGGAATACCGCACTTCGCCTATCTAACTGAACATGCTTAAAGAAGGGGATAAGGCTCCGGCCTTCCGTTTACCGTCCGATTCTGGTGAGACCATTGCGTTAAGCGACCTCAAGGGTAAGACCGTGGTTCTCTACTTTTATCCAAAAGACATGACCCCCGGCTGCACGACCCAAGCTTGCGGGTTCCGGGACGAAGCCTCGGCTTTGAAGAAACGCAAAGCGGTCGTCTTGGGGGTGAGCGCCGACTCCGTAGAGCGCCACGGGAAGTTCCGCGACAAGTACGAGCTGAACTTTCCGCTCCTAGCCGACGAGGACAAGAAGGTCTGCAAGGCGTACGGGGTCTGGCAGGAGAAGTCCCTCTACGGCAAAAAGTTCATGGGCATCGTTCGCTCGACGTTCGTCATCGGGCCGGATGGCAAGATCGCAAAGATCTTCCCCAAAGTTAAAGTGAAGGATCACATGGCCGAGGTTCTCGAGGCCCTTAAGTGAGCGGAACCCCGAAAAGCGCGAAGGATCGGCTCATCGTCGCGCTCGACGTGGACTCTCTGGATAAAGCCATGCCTCTCGTGAAGCGTCTCGTGCCGCACGTGGGATGCTTCAAAGTCGGGCTCGAGCTTTTGACCGCCGAGGGCGCCCCTCAAGTGGTCTCTCGCATTCACGACGCCGGCGGCTCGATCTTTTACGACGGCAAGTTCGACGACATTCCCGCGACCATCGCGGGCGCGAGCCGCGCCGTCGCTCGCCTCGGCGTGAAAATTTTCAATCTGCATGCGTCTTGCGGGCTCGAGTCCATTCGGGCCGCCGCCAAAGAGAAAGGTTCCTCGATCTTGCTCGCGGTCACGGTGCTGACTTCCCTCGACGACGCGGCCGCGCGCCGATCGTTTGGGGCGGACGCGCTCACCAAAGTGCTGTCGTTCGCGAGAGACGCGAGCGAAGGCGGCGCCGACGGCATCGTCTGCTCTCCGAAAGAGCTCGAAGCGCTCGCAAAAGATCCGCTCACCGCGAAACTTTTGAAAGTCACTCCGGGGGTTCGTCCGGCTTGGGCCGCGGCCAACGATCAAAAGCGCACCCTAACGCCCGGAGAAGCCATCCGCAAAGGCGCGTCTTATCTCGTCGTCGGACGACCCATTCTGCAACCGCCCTCGGGTACCGCGGAAGACGCGGCTAAACGAGTGGTCGAGGAAATTGAAGAGGCTCTCTCGTGAATCCCTTGGAACAGATGCGGGCCGTGGGCGCGCTCGTCACCGATAGCCACATCGTCTATACCTCGGGCCGCCACGGAAAGGCCTACGTCAATAAAGACGCGGTCTATCCGCACGCGGATCTGACTAGCGCCGTAACGCTCGCAATGATCGAGCCTTTCGTCTCGCAAAATATCGACGTGGCCATGGCGCCGGCTTTGGGAGGCATCATTCTTTCGCAGTGGGCCGCGCACCACCTCACCCGGCTTTCCAAAAAAGAAGTGCTCGGCGTCTACGCGGAAAGAGAAGGCGACGGCTTTCTCCTCCGCCGCGGCTACGATAAGCTGGTCGCAGGCAAGCGTGTCCTGATCTTGGAAGACGTTTTGACGACGGGCGGCTCGGTCAAAAAGACCGTGGAGACGGCGAAAGCCGCTGGCGCGAAAGTCGTCGGCGTCGCCGCCCTTTGCAACCGGGGCGGCGTCACGGCGGATTTCCTGGGCGTGCCCGAGCTCCGCTCCTTTCTCGAAGTGAAGCTCGATTCCTGGGAAGAAAAAGACTGCCCGATGTGCTTAGGCAAGGTCGCCATCAACACGGACGTGGGCAAAGGCCGCGAGTTCCTGGCCCGCAAAAAGTAGCGCTTTGAGTTACAATGGGCCTCATGCCCCGTGTGTCTAAAAAAACCGCCGGCGCGGTTCTGCTTTTCTTTCTTTGCACCCTCAATCTGACGTCGGGCGGAAGGCTCGGCAGCGTCGATGCCGGCTCTCAGTTGCAAGCGGCGACCCTGCTTGCCCGCACGGGACAACTAGGCGCGGTGGCGCCTCCCACCTTGGAACCCGTCTTGTGGGTTCCAAACGCCAAAGGGCTTTTCTATCAATGCCACGACGTGGGCAATCTCTTCTTGATGTTTCCCGCGGCACTCTTGGGAAGCTCGCTGTCCAGGGCGACCACGGCCGAGATATTTGAGAACCCTCCCCCCTTGAGTCGGGTGGCGGTATCGCTCACTTACGGTTTGTTCGCGGCTCTCGGCTGCTTTTTTCTCTTTCTCTTCTTCTGCCGGCTCTACGATTCACGCCGGGCTTTCCTTCTCACTCTCGCTTTCGCCTTCACCACGTTTTTCTGGGCTTACACCAAGACTGCGTGGGACGTGATGGGCTCCGCGGTCGGCGCGTGCTTCGTTCTCTATGCCTCGGCTCGCGCGATGACCGCTCCCGTCTGGGAGAATAAAGACTTCGCGCTCTTAGGTCTCGCGGTCGCCATCGCGGGCTCATTCCGGTTCTCGCTCTTTCCGTCCCTCTTGCTCGGGGTGGCTGCTCTCGGTTTTCTCTACCGCGACCGCCTGAAGGTCGCGCCGGTCGCGGCATTTTTGACGACGGTACTAGCCACCATGCTGCCGGCATTTGCCTACAATCTCGTTCGCATGGGAAACCCGTTTCAGCCGGCCACCATGGCGCCGCAGTTCGCGACGACGAGCGACCTCCAAGGCAATGTCTTCTATGGCCTCTACGGGCTGTTGCTGTCGCCCAATAAGGGCCTATTCTGGTTTGCCCCCGTTTTGCTCTTACTCTTCGCGCTGCCTTGGCACTGGAAGCAGCTCCCCAAGTGGGCGCGCGACTTGGCGCTCTCGATGGGAGCGGTGACTTTCAGTTATCTTTTGCTCGTCTCTAAAATTCGCAACTGGGGAACGTTCGGCTGGGGACCAAGGTACTTGGTACCCGTGCTTCCTTTTCTCTTTTTCTTTTCGGCGGTGAGTCTCGTCGAGCTCTGGCGAAAGTACCGCGCTCCGCTCGTGGGTCTCTTGGCGCTTTCCTTTTGCCTCAACCTCGCTCCGGTTTTAGTCAATTGGAGCCTTGCGATTGCGGACCCGCAAACCTCGAACGCTCATCTTTTCTTTCCCTACCAGCATCAGGCGATCTGGAAGGGGCTGTTTAATGGCCTGAGGGGAATTCCCCTCGCCGCCCCCGCGGAAGTTTTGGCGGATCCGGTGAGAAGCGCGGGCGCGCGCTTTCCCGATCTCTGGCTAGTCCGTCTTATGGAGACGTCGCGGGCCGGAAACTTCGCGGGGCTCACCGGAGTTTTCTTGCTTCTCTTTGGGATCGGGGGCTCGCTCGGCCGTTTACGAGCGGAGCGACGCGAATAGGAGCGCCCAACCGACGAGAAAACAAACCCCGCCGATGGGAGTAATGGCTCCGAGCACGCCGGCCTGAGAGAGCGCCAGGGCGTAGAGACTGCCGCTAAAAATGAAAATACCAACGAGAAACGCCCAACCGGCGTATCTAAGCAGCGAGGTCTCTCCCCGCATCAAAAGAATCGCCACAAGAGCCAGCGCGAAGGTGTGAAAGAATTGGTATTCCACCCCCGTCTTGAAGATGGCTAGATATTTTTCGTCGAGTCTGGCTTTCAAGGCGTGAGCCCCGAAGGCGCCGAAAGCCACCGAAAGAAAACCGGTTACTGCCGCCGCACTGAGAAAGAAATTGGCCATAGCGCTCAAAATACTCGTGAGCGTTCATGGGTCAAGCAAGTTCCCGCGTCGCTCCGCACGTTCGATCCGGGGCGGTCACTGGTTGCTGGAGCTCGTACGAGGAAATCTATTAGATCTTCGCCTGAAGGGCGCCTCGTTAACGGCAGTCCGATCTCAGTGAGAAGTTCGTGAGGCTTAGATCAAAATAGCCTACCTCGGTCCAGCATCTAGCAACCAGTGACCGGCCCGGATCGAAACGCGCGAGCAGCGAGGAGAGCGCTTAGCCGTGGCGGCGCTGAGAATCAGCGGTCGCGGGCGTCGATCGATTCATCATGTACCACCGAATCGTCCGCGCCAAACCTTCACGCAACGACGTCTTCGCCTGGAAGCCGAAATACGCGAGCGCCCGGCTGACATCGAGCCGCCGCCGAGGCTGCCCGTTCGGCCGAGAGGGATCATAATGAATCGCGCCGGTGAAGCCGACATGGCCCGCGACAATGGTGGCCAGCTCACGAATGGAAAGCTCTTCGCCCGAGCCCAGATTTACCGGCTCGCGGCCGTCGTATTTCTGCGTTGCCATAACGATGGCTTCGGCCGCGTCTTCGACGTAGAGAAATTCTCTCGTGGGAGAGCCATCGCCCCAAAGCACGATCTCTTTCGTCCCCGACTCCTTGGCCTCGAGGCATTTGCGCACGAGCGCCGGAATCACGTGAGAGCTTTCCGGATCGAAATTGTCTTTCGGTCCGTAGAGATTCACGGGCAAGAGATAGACGGAATTAAAACCATATTGCTCGCGGTACGCCTGCCCCTGCACGAGCATCATCTTCTTCGCGATGCCGTAGGGAGCGTTCGTCTCTTCCGGATAGCCCGACCAGAGATCGGCTTCCTTGAAAGGCGTGGGCGTGAACTTGGGGTACGCGCAGATGGTGCCGATGGCGACGAACTTCTCGACTTTGAAAAGACGCGAGTACTCCATGAGCTGAAGGCCCATGATGGCGTTGTCATAGAAAAAACTTCCCGGGTTCTTGGCGTTGGCGCCGATACCGCCGACCACCGCCGCGAGATGAATGATCACCTCCGGCTTGTGTTGCGTCAGCAGGCGCACGATGGCGGCGCGATCCCGCAGGTCGTACTCTTTCGAGCGCGGCACGAAAACGTTGTTACAACCCTGCTCTTTCAAGCGGGCCACGACGAACGAGCCGAGAAATCCGGCTCCCCCAGTAACGATGATTTTCTTTTTGGTTAGGTCCATGTTCTTTGCGCAAGAAACTCGTAGAGGCTCATCCATCTATCGGCATCCGAGCGCCAAAACTCCAGCAAAGAGCTGACCACGATTCAAGAAAGATTCTATGGCGTCAGGGCTCCGTTGGCGAGGCCTGCGCCTTCCCGCCCGAGTGGGCTATAATTAGAAAGACCTCCAACCCTCCTTTCCCCGAAATTCTTATGCACCCAGCCATCAAGGTTCAGAATGTTTGGAAGCACTTTCGACTTGGCGCGCAGTTCACGAGCAACTCGTCGCTCAAAGAATCGATTGCGGACGCCATCATGGCGCCGGTGCGCTATTCCTACCGCCGGCTAAAGGGGCTGCCTCCCCCGCCGAAGCGCACGGGAGAGACGATCTGGGCGTTACGCGACTTGTCGTTCGAAGTGCAGCCTGGCGAAATCGTCGGCATCATCGGAAGAAATGGCGCCGGCAAATCTACTCTATTCAAAGTCTTGAGCCGGATCACTGCGCCAACGCGCGGCAGAATCGACATGCACGGCCGGGTGGCGAGCCTTCTCGAAGTGGGTACCGGTTTTCACCATTACCTCACCGGACGCGAAAATATTTATCTCTCGGGCTCCATCTTCGGAATGCGCATGGCGGACGTGAAAAAGCAGTTCGACGCCATCGTGGAGTACTCCGAAATCGAGAAGCATCTGGACACCCCCGTAAAATTTTATTCGAGCGGCATGTACGTCCGCCTGGCCTTCGCGGTCGCGGCGCATTTGAATCCCGACATCATGCTGGTCGACGAGATCCTAGCGGTCGGCGACATGGCCTTTCAGAAGAAGTGCCTGGGCACTTTGAAAGCGACCGCGCGCGAGAACCGCACGGTCTTATTCGTCAGCCATAGCATGCAGGTCATCCGCCAGCTCTGCACGCGAGTCATCCACATCGAGAACGGCGTCATCCGCATGGACTGCCCCACGGAAGTCGGCATCACCGATTACAACAAGTTCCTGCAAAAGCCGCGCGATCTAACGACGGAAGGAAAGCTTAACCGGATCCACCGCAGCACGGGCGCGGTGCAGGTTCAGAACTTCGTCTCGAGAAATACCGATGAGACCGAGTGCTGGCGCTTCAAGCACGCGGAAACCATTCTTCTCGACTTGTCCTATAAGGTCACTCGCGACGTGCCTTCTCTTGCGATCTTTCTGACTATCCGCTCGGTCATCTCGGGTGACGTAATCACCACCGTGTTCGAAGGACTCTCGGAAGACCCGGTGAAAGCCGGCACCTCGGCCCGCGCGGAATTGAAACTTCCGAAGATCGCGCTCCGTCCCGGCGATTACTCGCTCAGCTTACAGATGACCGATCTCTCGCGCGAGAAAGTCTTCGACATCATCGACGATAATGTGGGATTGCCTTGGCTCTCGATCGATACGGCTCAAGGCGATCTCATCGCAACGGAAGGCTACGTAAGCCTCAATTCGTCGGTGAAGGTCAACGCCGCCTAGCAGCCTTCTCGCTGCCCGCGCGCTCGATCCGGGGCGGTCACTGGTTGCTGGAGCTAGTACGAGGAAATCAATTTGCCAGCGCCTCACCGCGGATCAAGCCGCGCCCGGGAAAGGACCAGTCGGTGATGGCCGATTCGTCCATCGCCAACGCCACCCGGG
>JAYUGC010000151.1:0-24538 GCA_043767805.1 Pseudomonadota bacterium
CCCTTTTGGTACCAAAAAGTGCCAGAGCGAGTTAGCGCTTCTTTAAATTCGAGAGGGCGATGAGCGCGAGCAAGCAGATGATTAGGAATATGATGAGCACTTTGACGAGGAACCACCAGTCAAAGGCCGAGTTGCGACGAGCTTCGGAGTCCAAGGCCGCTTGCACGCCTTCCACTTCCGAGCGCTTCCCGGGAATGGACGCCTTGTCCTCGCCGCCGGCTTGATCGCCGCCCTTGGAAGCGTCCTTCTTGCCGCCGTTCCCCCCGCCGCCTCCACCGCCGGAGCCGCCTTCTTCCGCGCCACCGCCACCGTCGGCTTTGCCGAACGCATTTTTTCCGCCCTGGGCGCTGTCACTTCCCGAGCTGCCATCGGCCTTTTGATTGCCGCCTTTGAAAAATCCGTCGCCGCTCAAATTGCCGCCGCCGTTAAATCCGCCGCCACCGCCGCCGCCGCCTTGGGAGCCACCGCCGCCAACATTGCCTCCGCCACCGACGTTACCGCCCCCACCCACATCTCCCACGGGCTTTAATTCCCGGCCCTGAGCGAGCTGGCCGGTCTTCAACTGACCATTTCCGCCGACATCGGAAGGCGCGTTCATCGGGCTGCCATCGGCGAGCGCATCCGGATCTTTCAAGTCCGATCCTTGGGAGACCTGGTTCGAGCCCCCTGGATTGGCTTGTCTCTCCGCGCTGAACCACACATTCGGCACCGGCCGTTTCGGCGTTTGCCCGATGAAGTCCACGAGCTTTTGCCGCTGCCCTTGAAGAGAACCGATCAAAGCCTGGCCGAAAACGCGATTCAAAATAGGAATCGCAACGGCCGCCACCACCACGGTGACCATCAGATAATCCACGACGGACTGCCCCGATTGAGCGCGCGCACGTCGTTTCATGGGATAAATGGATGCACTCATGGCTTAGCGAGTCAGAAGCGACTTGATGAAGGAAGAGACAGGCGGAAGCGAAAAAACCCTAAGAGACGGCTTTCTTCAGCTTCTCCTGTATTTTACCAAACTCTCCGTTAGACATCACGACCACTGTGTCCCCAGGCTGGAAACCCTTGAGGAATTCGGCCACGATTTCGTCGGAAGTGGCGAAACTGGAGGCGGTTTTGCCCTTGGCGACCAAACTATCCACCAAAGTGCTGGAGTTGAAGCGCTCGCCGTCTTTCAGCGCGCCCTGCAAAGGCTCGGCGACTAAAATCCGATCGGCACTGTCAAAAGCTTTGGCATAGTCCTCTTGAAGGACCGCGCGGCGAGAAGTCGCGGAACGCGGCTCGAAAAGCGCCCACAACTTCGCATTGGGACGGCGCCGTTTCACCGCCGTCAAAGTCGCGCGCACTTCCGTCGGATGGTGAGCGAAGTCGTCCACGAGATAGATGGGCGCTTTCATCAAGACTTCCTGCCGCCGGCGGGCTCCGTTAAACTTCGCGGTGATGGGACGGATGGCGTCGATGGAGACGCCAAGATTCACGGCGCAGATGATGCCGGAAATAATATTCAAAAGATTGTGCTCGCCGAACATGGGCGACTTGAAAGTGCCGGCGCTTCTTCCCTTATAGATCACTTCGAATTCGAAGCCGTCTTCGTTCTCAGACACTTTGCCCAGCCGCCACATGGCTCCGGGCCCCGTACCGAAAGTCTGAATCGGGCAAAGCGCGCCCTGCACCACTTCCATGGCGTTCTTGTCATCGTAACGGGCGATACAAAGCCCGTCGCCCGGGAGAAGCGCCACTAATTTCTCAAAAGACGCCTTCACGTGATCGAGATCGCGGTAAATGTCGGCGTGATCGAACTCCACGTTGGCCAAAACCAAAAAATGCGGGTTGTAGTGCAGAAACTTAGGCCCTTTGTCGAAGAAGGCCGAGTCGTACTCGTCCCCTTCCCCCACGAAGACTTCGCCCCGGGTCAGCGCGCAGCCGCGAGGCAAGTCGAGCGGCACGCCGCCGACCAGATAAGAGGGATCCATGCCGAGCTCTTTCAACAGAAATGCAATCCAGCTCGTGGTGGTGGTCTTTCCATGAGTGCCCGCGCAGACCACCGACTTTCTATCTTGAATGAGCAAGCGGCGCACGGCTTCCGGAAAAGAAACGAACGGCACGCCCTTTTGGATCCAGGCGCGAGCCTCGGGATTCTCCTTCGTGATGACGTTACCGATGAGCACCATGTCGGGCGTGAGCCGCGAAGCCGTGTCCGCTGAGAACCCTTCGATGAACTCCACGTGCGCGGAAGCGAGCACCGACTTCATGGGCTCGTAGAGAGCCTTGTCACTCCCCGTGACCTGATACCCGCTCTCGGAAAGCGCCACGGCGAAAGTGCCGGTTCCCGTACCGCCCACTCCCACGAAATGAATGTTCCGGATTGAGCTTTCCATGACTAACTCCTGCAAAATTGCGCCCAGGCATCGTGAATGCGCGGCCGCCACTGGCGAACGCGCTCGTCGAGCCGCGAGGGATGAACGCGATTCGTGTGAAAAATAGCGAAATGACTCTGCTCGGGATCGATCCAGACCGAGCACCCCGGATAGCCGAGATGACCGAACGCCGAGGGACTAAAGAGAGAGCCGGCGGAAGATCCTTCCGCGGAACGAGTGTCCCATCCGTACGCCCAGGAACTTGCCGGCGCGCGGTTCGAGCGGGTGACGAATTGCTTCGCGGTCTTTTGCCCGAGCCATTTCGATTTGCCCTGAACCGCCGCGAGCCATTCTTTCGCCCAGCGCGACAAGCCTCGGGCGGTGGAAAAGAGTCCTGCATGCGCGGTGGCTCCCTCGAGCTCGCGCGAGTTATCGTCGAAAACGTCGCCCTGCCAAAAAGCCGCGGTCTCGAGGCTGAACTCCGTCGCGGCACAGGCAGCGTTCTTCACCGGACCATAGCGAGTTTCGTCTAGTCCTAACGGACCCGCGACGCGCGCTTGAAATAGCCGGCCGAGCTCCTGACCTTTAGACTCGAGAACGAGCCCCAAGAGCAAGAATCCCAAATCGCTGTACACGGCCTTCTCGCCCGAACGACGAGGCAAGACTCGTTTCGCCTCTTTGCGAAACCACGCTGTCAAATCCGCGCGCGAGGTTTCTTTGCCGACGGGAAGCCAAGCTTCGAGGCCCGCGCTATGACTCAAAACGGCGCCAAGCTCGAGCGGGCCAAGGGTCGTATCGGAAAGCGCGCTCACATGCTTGCCGACGGTGTCGCTCAAGGCGAGCTCACTTCTGTCGACAGCAAGCGCACAAAGCGTAGTCGTCACGACGACTTTGGTCACGGAGCCGATATCAAAGTACGTCGACGTACTGACCGGCGCGGCGCCTTTCCAGTGAGACAGAGAACCGCCCGCAAGGGAGAGCTCTCCCTTTGGCCCTTCCCCATGGAACTGGAAACCGGAATAAACGTACTCGGACCGGGCTTGCTCCAACAAACGAGCGATGGAGTCCTGTGCTTTGATCATCGGCTCCTGTCAGCGCCAAGCGTCTCGGAAAATCGCGGAGGGCAGCCCGAGGGTGCCCACGTCAGTCGTCGCATAGAGACGATCGGCCACCGAGAAAGCATAGAGGTTGCCGTAGTTGCTCATGCAGTAGAACCACTCGTCTCCACCCGAAACGGCAGCCGACAAAGTTCCCACGCCGAGCCGGCCCACGGAAATGAGGCGCCCGTCCTTCGGATCCAAGACGTAGAAAGGATCCGCCGACGTGGTCACCACGAGCGTGTTGCCAACCTTGGTGGGCGTCATGGCCACGCCCGCTTCAAAGGGCACTTTCCAGATAACTTGGCCCGAGCTCGCGTCGAGAGCGTAGAGAGATCCGTTCAAGCCCGAAAAGTAGAGCCGTCCGTCTTCTAGAACGAAGCCGCCGTAGCTGCCGACGGGAAAGCTCCATTTGGTCGCGCCCGTTTTGCGATCGAGGCGATAGAGCATGCCGTCGAATGTCGCGGCGTACACCGAGGTGTCGTCCACGAGGGGCGGCATATCGACGTCGTAAAACCGATCCCGGACCCGGAGCTTCTTCGTCCAAATCTCCTGGCCCGTTTCCGCGTTCAGCGCCATGAGCGAGCCGTCCGAGAACCCCACAAAGACTTCGCCACCGGAAACGGTGGGACTCGACGTCCCGCGAATGGTCATCTTCTCGTCGCCGCGATGAGAATAGCGCCAGAGAATTTTACCGTCGTCACTATTGATGGCCACGAGCTCGTCGTTCGACGCCATGGCGTAGAGCCGATCTCTGAGAAGCGCCGGCGCGGATAACCACTCGGCTCCGACGTTCGCCGTCCACGCTTCCGAGCCGTCCCGCGCATTGAGCGCATGCAGCGTGCCCGCGCGATCGCCCACGTAAATCTTGCTGCGCCCGTAAGTCAGCGCGCCATCGATCGACACCGGAAGCTTGGTCTCCCAAAAAATATAGCCTTCCTTGCGGTGGAACGCGATGAGGCGTCCCTCGAGGTTGGCGGCGTAAATGATGTCTCCGACCACGAGCGGCCGGGTGCGCTCGTGCGGACGAAGCTCGAAGGTGTGACCCACCCGAGTCGGAAAAACCCACTCGTTATTGACGGAGATGTCACCGAAACCAGCGCACGTTGCGAGCGAGAGAGCGAGGCCCAAGAAAAACTTCAAGACTTAGTCTCCTGCCAGAGGGGGCTGGACATGCGGCGCAACAAGCCTTTGGCTAGCTTCGCGTACTCGGTGTTCGTGTACTCTTCGCTGACCTTTTTGTAGATCTCTTCCGCCTTCGCTTTGTCGCCCTTCATTTCCTGCAAACGCCCGAGGCTGAGCTTCGCGAGGCCCGCGGGCTCTCCGCCGAAATCCGCGGCCATTTGATAATCCTTACCCGCTTCGTCTAGCTGACCCAGAATTTCCTTAGTGCCCGCCCGATCCAAGTACAAAAGCTGTTTCTCACCGGCGAGCAAACCGCGAAACTCGAGGGCCTTGCCGTACCAGCTCACCGATTGAGTCGCGGCTTCCGTGGGCTTTCCGTCTTTCTTCAGCGCTTCCTTCTTCGCGTCGTCGTAATAGGAGTCCGCGATAGCCACCGAGGCGAAATACCCGGGGCGATCGCCCGTGTGATCGGTTTGGAAAACTTTCAACTGATCGAGGCGCTGGGCTCCGGTGAGCTTCGTAATGCGGGCGTACTCGCCCCAGCTCTTATCGAGCTTACGATCGGACCACCAATCAAACGCGTAGACCGAGGCGATGAGAATCGCGCCGCCGATCAGAACCGGCATGAAGCGCTTTCGTTTCTGAAGAAGAAAAGCGAACGCCGCCTGCCCCTTCTTTACGAACTCGTCCGGTTTTTTAAGATCTTTGCGGTCGAGTTTAGGTGTCTTTTCCATCGTTCAGTCTCCTGCGGCTACCCACTGAGCTTTTGCTGCGCACAATAATGATTAAACCATGCTAACATTTCACTTATTCGGGCCATCCGTCAAACCCCATGAAACGAACCCTTACCATCCTCCTCCTTCTTTTGGGCTCAGCGTCAACTCCCCATGCCGAGGCGAGGAACCTTCAGAACCGGTTCGGGATGGGGATGATGCTCCACGATCTCAGTGGCCTAGCGTCGGTCTCGCTCCGTTATGTCCCCGAGCTTCATTACGCCGTCGGCTTTTCCTTGGGGTTTGATTCCGGGAGCTCGGGCTACACCATGATGGGCGGACGCCTGAACCGCTACGTGGATCTTCAAGAGAACCTGAACGCCTACCTTGGCGTCGCGGCTTATTACGTCGCCCGAGCCACCGCCGGGGTGACGACGCGGGGCTATCAGATTGATGCACTGCTCGGAATCGAGGCTTTCCTCCCCGGGCTCTCCGACCTGGGGCTCACTTTCGAGACGGGACTTGGGTACCGATCCCTCGCCGGGACGTCTTTGAGGACCCTCGGCAATGGCTTTTTAGGGACCGCTATCCACTACTACTTCTGAGTATTCCCCTGGAATACACCCCCCTCGACTCGACGCAATGCCCCTGTTCCAGCTATAATGGAGATATCCGTCCCAGGTATCCCCGGTAGATCGAAAATCCAAAATGAAAAATATCATCGCTTACACGTTAGTGGGGTTCCTCGCCGTGGTGGCGCCCGCCGTTTCGCGGGCCGAGAGCCAGGATACCGATTACAAAGGGGTTACCGATCCTTTCAGCGATCCGACGAACTACGAGTTCGCGGAAGACGAGAAGGAGGACAAGGAGTTCTTCCACCTGGGCCGTTACCTCATGCTCGGCTTCGACACGGGCGTCGGCATTTTCACGGGGGAAATCGGCCGCACTACCCAACCCGGCTTTTACGTCGGCCTGAAGCTTCTCTACTTTTTCGACAAGTCGTTCGCCATGGAAGCGGCCGGCCACTATTCCAGTCACAGCCAGCTCGTGATTCCGGACGCGTCGAAAGTGCTGGAGCTCCAAGTCTCGCTCATTCCGGTGACGGCGGGCTTCCGGTATTACTTCGATACGAAAGCCGCGCCCAAAGCGATCGCCATCGCCAATCCCTATCTAGCGTTCGGCGCTGGCGCTTACATTCGGCAGCAGCAGGTCTTGCAAGATACCGCATCGGTCTTGGCCGGCGGGGAGGCCACCTCCAGCGCGCTCGGCGGCTACGCCGGCGGCGGCGTGGAGTTTTCCATTTACCGTCGCCATCTCTATTTAGGCATCGATCTTCGTTACCATCTCATCTTCTTCAACGACGAGACGCAGAAGTTCTTCGTGGATGGCGATCGCGCGGGTGATTACTTCACCGGCAATATCGGCATTACGTATAACTTTTGATGCCATTCAGCGTTCAAGCTTCGCTTGAACGGCTAATGTCCAGCGAATAGGCTCCAGCCGACAATCGCTCCACCGAGCAGGATGCGGTACCACGCAAAAAGCGCGAAGTCGGCGACCCGCAGGAAACGCATCAGCACGTGAATGCTGATGAGCCCAAACACGAGCGAGGCCGCGAGTCCCGTCGCGAGCATCGACGAGGGAATGGCTTCGGCGGCGGAGTGCTGAAACACTTCCCTGCCCTTCATGACGCCGGCCGCGAGCGTAATGGGAAACGAGAGTAGGAACGAATAGCGAGCGGCCGCCTCACGGCTGATGCTCAAGAATCGAGCCATGGTCATCGTCGATCCCGAGCGCGAGACGCCGGGCACGATCGCGCAGGCCTGTGCGATGCCGATCCAGAAGGCGTCCTTGCCTCTCAAATCCTCGATCTTTCTCGTCGATGGATAGCGGCCGTCCACCCAGTAGAGCAAGAAGCCGACGCCCGCGAGAGTCATGGCGATGAGCAGCGGCGAGCGGAACGTGTCCTCCGCCTGTTGATTGAAGAGATACCCGGCGATGCCCGCCGGAATCGAACCGAAGAATAAGAGCCAGAAGAGGAGACGATCGGTTTCAAACCCGATCTTTCTCTCGATGATACTGAGGAAACCCGCCTTGATGAGACGAAACCAATCTCCCGCGAAGTAGAAGAAGACCGCGACGATGGTCCCCAGGTGGAGAAACGCATCGAAAGCGAGACCCGGATCTTTCCATCCGAAGATCCAGGGAAACAAGATCAAGTGCGCCGAGCTGCTGATGGGCAGAAACTCGGTAATCCCCTGGACCGCGCCGAGAACGAAGGACTGAAAGATGGTCATGAGCTCCCCCGAAAGACCTGCCTGAGATTATAGGCCAGAATCGTCGACAGAGGTATTTCAACCTATGAGGGAATGCAGATAATCGGCAGCCAGGAGACAGGTGCGATCCCGGGCGAAGTCGAGAGAGCCCGAAAGCGGCGGCGCGACCTCGGTAATGTCGCCTCCGAAAACCTCGAAATGCTTTCTGACTTCGGCGATGAGCTGAGTTACGAACGCCGGCTGGAGCCCCTCGAACTCAGGCGTGCCCGTTGCGGGGGCAAAGGAGGCGTCCGTTCCGTCGATATCATTTGAAATGTAGATCCGGCTCACGCCTAGCTCCCGGAAATGCTCGACCACGTTCTCAATGGCCTGGGTTTCCTTGCCCTTGATCTCCGCCGCCCAGAACTGGCGCACGGGCAGCAGGGCCTCCCACTGTTCGCGGCTCCGCGTCGAGGCCCTCAGACCCACTTGCACGAGGTGCTTGGGCTTCATGGCTTTTTGCGCGTGAAAGGCCCAGGTGGCGAAACAGAAACTGACACCGAGCCGCTTTTCCAAGAGATCGGAATGGGCGTCGAAGTGAAGCACCCCGTACTCCTGTCCGAGACGCTCCTGACAATAGCGCATGGCGGGCCACGAGACGCTGTGATCCCCTCCCAAGACGACGAGCCGGGCCTTCGGATTGAGCTCGTGCAAAGTGAGAAAGGCCGCTTCCGCGAGAGACAACGGACTGACCGGCAACGCCTCGCCTTGCGTGCCCGGAAAGAGGGCTTGGCGGCAGGCCGAGATCTGCGCGTCGTTCAGCATGGAGTCGTGGAGAAGCTGCGGAATGCAAAGCACGTCGCCAATATCGATGAGCCCTTTGGGGTAAGCGCCGTAACGCTCCAGATAGGCCATGCGAATCCCCATGGGGCCAAACGCCGCGCCTCTAAAAAAACTCGCGCCGGTATCGCACGGCACGCCAATCAAAATCGTCTCCACCCGGCGAATGCGCTGCAGCGCTTCTTCCCACGCCTCTTGAATGGCCTCGCTTTGGTCAGTGCCATAGAGCTTCATGAGGAGCGGACGCGCCATGCCGCCACCCGTCGAGAAAGTCGCGATGCCCCGGCCCGGAGGACGAAGGAAAAGACGCAGGCGATCTAACGCGGAGAGCGGCATAAAACGACCATACCGCACTCCCGATCGCTTTTCACTTAGACCCGGGAGGCGAGAGATCGGGTTATACTTAAGACTATGACCGTTTTAGTCCGCGCGCTCTGCCTGGTTTTGGTACTTTCCACCGCCCCGATTTTTGCCGCCGAGCCCGCCTCGGAGGCGAGTGTTCCCGACTTGGTGACTCTGGTGAGCGATATGGAAAAACTCTTGGCGCTAGGTCTTCCCTGTCCTGTCGGCGAGGCCCAGCCTGATGCCGAATGGCGGGCTTGCGTGGAACGCTGGGAGAATTTGAAGACGGAAGAGCTGTATCAGCCGCTCGTCGCGCGCCCGGCGCGCGGAGTGGCGAGCGAGCCGCGCGAGGCGGACGCGGAAGTCGGCGCTCCGGCCCACGAAAACTAATTACTGCTCGATGCCGAAGAGCTTGCGGCCGTTGTTGTCGGCGGCGATGAAGATCGCATCCACGATTTTATCGCCGTAAAGCACGGCCACGAAGCGAAGGCCGCAAATCGTATAGGTCTGCGTCTCGATCTTCTCTCCCGACTCGGCGCTGGCTGGCTTTTGGCCCTTGGCGTCCCCGAGCTTCTCGTGCACTTCCTTGGTGAACTCCGGATCTTCTCCACCGGTCTGGATCTCTCCGGCGGCGCCTTTGAGCAGAATGGAATTCTTCAGCGCCGCCCAACGGTCGAGCTCGGATCGGTTACGGCCCACGATGTCGTTCATCTCGAACTTCTTGCAGTCGAGACCGAGACCTTCGGAAATCTTGATGTCGTTCTCGTAATCACTCTGGGTGTAGCGGCGCGACCGCACTTTCCAGCTGAAATAAACGAAAACGCTAATCAGGGCGACGAGAGCGAAGACGACGATGCGGTATTGCTTCAGCTTTTGCATTTATAAAGATTATTCTAGCACGACGGAGTTTTGTGGTGCACCCGGAGGGACTGGCCTTCGGCCGGTTCATAATGGTGCGGCCGGAGGGACTTGAACCCCCACGGGTTTCCCCATATGGTTCTAAGCCATACGTGTCTACCATTTCACCACGGCCGCGGAGTCACGAAGATATTTTTGACCGGTCCCAAAGGCAAGAGGTAAACCCTGCCTCCATGGCCAAAGCGAATCGAAAAGGTCCGAAACCGCCCTCGCCCGAGGAAATTAAGGCGGTCTTCGAGGCCCTTTCCGCTCTCTATCCCGACATCGAGACCGAGCTCACGTACCGCAACCCCTTCGAGCTTCTGGTGGCCGTGATTCTCTCCGCCCAATGCACGGACGTCCGGGTGAATCTCACTACGCCGGCGCTTTTCGCCAAGTACCCGACACCCGCAAAGCTCGCGGCCGCCAAACCGGCGGAGGTTGAGAAACTCATCCACTCGTGCGGCTTTTACCGCGCCAAGACCAAAAACATCATCGCCTGCGCCCGCTCTCTCGTCGAAAACTTCGGCGGCGAAGTCCCAAAGACCCTCGAGGAGCTCATCACTTTGGGCGGGGTCGGACGGAAGACCGCGAGCGTCGTCCTCAATCAGGCTCACGGCTTACCGGCCATTGCCGTCGATACCCATGTAAAGCGCGTCGCAAACCGCCTTGGCTGGGCTCATTGCGAAGACCCGGTTAAGATTGAATGGCAACTGAGAGAGCTCCTACCCGAAAACCTCTGGGCCACGGTAAACGGCTTATTCATTTTCCACGGGCGCCGGCTCTGCAAATCGCGAAAGCCACTCTGCGCCGAGTGCCCCGTCACCACCCACTGTGCTTTTTTTCAGGCCCTGCCCGCCCGCCAAAAGGCTCATTGATAAGTGCGCCCGCAGTGACTAGACTTTTTTGAACACCTCATGCGAGACCTCCAGCTAGAAAAGATCGCGGCCAAGTACTACGACGCCTCCCTGCCCTATCATAATTTTGGGCATATCGAGGACGCGCTGGAGGCCGGCGAATCGATACTCGCTCAGTGCCGCGCGAGCCACCAAAAGCTCGATGAAGCGGCGGTGTATTACGCCATCCTCTTTCACGACGCCGGCTATCAAGAAGATCACCGGGCCAAGGGATTTGCTTCAAAGGAAGAGTACTCGGCCAAGCTCGCTGAAAAAGCTTTGAGCGAGATCAAAGTGTCCGCCGCGACGATGCAGCTTGCTTGCGAGGCCATCCGCGCGACCCGTAAGGGATACGAAGGAGAGCCGACGAAAGAAGCTCAGGCGGTTCGCGCCGCGGACTTGGCTCAGCTCGCGGCAGAGTATCCCGTGTTCAAGACGAACACCGTGCATCTCTGGAGAGAGCAGGAAAAGATGAACGGCAAAAAAATTTCGTGGCCGGAATGGCGCCGCCGGGCCATTAAAGACGTCGAGCACTTCCTGGACACGCTCTTTTTTGTGGCGCCCGGTCAGGAGAAGCCCCAGTTCGAGCCGTTCCTCCGTCAAGCCCGCGCCAACCTCGCCACCCTCTCCGAAGACGACACCTTCTAAAAGCGCGCTCCTTCAGGGTCAAAGGGTGAGGCGGACGAGGATTTGGATCGCGTTTTCGGAAGCGCCGGCGCCGTCGTCCAAATGCTCGAGATAAGAAAAGACGCGAACGCCGCGGAACGGATCGAAGACGGGACCGGCCTGAACCCGATTCACCTTCGCCTCGATCGCGGGCGAGTAGCGTAAGGCCTCGGCGCGGAAGTAGCCCTTGAACCATTCCGTCAGCCCGATATAGGCCGTGCCTGTCACGCCGAGTGCGGCCACGCCTCGCGACGAGTCCACTAAACGCCCGGATACGACGTCAAACTCGAGCATCGAGCCTTCGCCTATGGCAAGAGAAGCAAATACATGCCCCACGTTGTTGGAGATGTAATTCACGCTTCCCGGATCCGACTGCCGGGAGGAGTACCCGGAGACGCCGAAGTTCAGAGTCGACGTGGAGGTAAGCCCCCAGTGAAACACGACCGAGCCGGTGAACGCTTTTGCGTTGTTCGTATTCAAGGCGACGATGCCGCTACCGTTGAAGAGGCCCAAGGAAATATCGATGAGCCCCGGCACCGGGCGGTAGGTGATTTCCGTGCCGAGCTCCCGAAACAAAAGCGTAGCCTGGTGCGTGCGCGCGTAATCGGGGATGGGCAGGTCGGCGAGATCCGAGCTGAAAAACGGCGAAAGCGTGGGCGCGAACATGCCGGCCTTCCAAAGAATCGTCGCCTCTGACTTCCAGGAATTTCTGCCCGCGTCCCGAAATTGAACCCAAGCATCCACCGGAAGGACCTGCGGAATCAAAACAGAAGAGAACTCCCGGCTAGGCGCCAAGGACAAGCGGTAATCGACGTAGCGTGCGATCTCGCCCGAGACGTTGAGACGAAGCCCCGGCAATGAAAAGCCCTGATCGATGGGGCGGCCAGCGGAAAATCCGATATCGGTACGAAGCCCGACCACGAGAAGCTGGGCGGCGGCGGTATCGTCGGCAAGGGTCTCTTTGACCTTAGCTTGAGTCACGCCGGCGCCGGAGGTGAGCGCCGGAGCGTCTTCAATTTCTCCGTCAGACTCTTGAGACCAGGCCGTCACAGCGCCCGCGGTAAGCAGGCATAGTCCCAATAGCAAACGTCCCATTCGCATCTGTATCCTCAAGCGCTCTGCAGAAAAATTTCAAACCGGGTGCCCGCCTGGGGCTTCGACTTCACGCGAATTTCGCCATGAAGGGCTTCGACAATCTTGTAAGACGTGGCGAGACCTAAGCCCGTACCGCGATCCTTCGTCGTGAAAAAGGGCTCATAGAGGTGAGCAAGCACCTCTTCGGACATGCCCTGCCCTTGATCCTCGACCCAAAGCCGCACGCGGTTGCCAGCGGCGGAAGCACAGCCCACTTCGATCCGACCGGGCTTATCCATGGCTTGCAGAGCGTTCACGAGAAGATTCCACATGACCTGCTTCAGCTTCTCCGCGTTCGCAGACGCCACCACTTGGCCCTCGAAAGTCTCGACGAGCTCCACGCCCGGCTTGAACTCCTTCGAGTTTCTGAGCTGCGAGACGAGGTCGGAACAAAGCTTGTTCAAGGAGACTTCCTCGATCTTCGGCCGCGCGGGCTTAACGAAATCGAGGAACTCGCTAATGAGATTGTTCAGCCGATCAATCTCGCGGACGGCGATGTCCATGAGCTTTTGATTCTCGGCTTCCGAGGTGCTGGACATCGAAGTGCGCAGGAGCTGAATGCTGCCGCTCATGCTGGCCAGGGGATTGCGAATCTCGTGCGCGATGCCCGCCGCGAGCTTTCCGACGGCGGCGAGCTTCTCATTCTGTTTCAACTTGTCTTCCAGATGGAGAAGCTTGGTGACGTCTTGGAACAAGAGCACCTTCGCGCCCCGCTGATCCGCGCTACGCATTAGACGGCCGAGAGGCGCATCCACGTCGAGCTCGGCTACGTCGCCGCGGAGCAGCTTCGCCTTGGCGCCCTTGCCCACTTCCACGGTTTGCTGAAGACGGGTCTTTTCGTTTTTCCGGGGGTGAACGAAATGGCTCGTATGAAACTCCGAGCGCGTCCGAGAGAGGGCCGTCGTCTCGTCGCGCGCCGGCTCGTTCTCGTCATCGGCGATGTCCTCGGCTTCGATCTGGGAGAAGAACGGAAGCAGTCCCGGCTCTATCTCGGCAAGCGGCTTACCGACGATTTCGATACGTCGGCGGCCCAAGATATTCTCGCCGGCCGGGTTCACGAAATTAATCCGCATCAGCCCGTCAACGGTGAGCAGGCCCGTGGGAAGGTTCGAGATGACTTGCTCGTAAAACTGCTGGAGCTTTTCAATCTTGCGGCTCTCCTCGCGCAGACTTTCCGTCGTACGAAGGAGCTCTTCGCTCAAGTACCCGCCGATTACCCCTAGCGTGATGAAAAGCGCCGAGTAGATACCCCAAATGAGCCAGCCTTCCTGAGGCGGCCGGAGCCAGCACACCAAGCCGAAGCCCGCGCACGCGATGGCCGCTCCCAAGACCGCTCCCCGTTTATAGAAGGTGAGTGCGGCAAAGAGAATCTGAACTAAGTAGAGCAGCGCGAACAACGTTCCCTGCCCGTCCGAGAGCAAAATCCAATCGGAAATGACAACGGAATCAAACGCGATGTTCACCACCGCCAGCCCCCAATGCATGGGAAGCCGGTTCAGCCAGATGGATTGTAAGAGATTGAACGCGAAGCTGAGCGCCAGAAGCGTGTAGCCGAAGTAGAGCGGCCGCTCCGGCACCGCCTGTCCGCGAAACACCTGATGCAGCACCACGCCGGCCAGCACGAGATACAGCACCGCCAGCCGAGCCATCATCAGGTACTGCAACGCCTCACGAGTGCCGCTGGACGGAGGTAAGTCGAGCCCTAGCTCGAGTTTCCACCGCTGCAGGCTGCCCGTCAGGTGCTTGCGCATCCGCTTACATTGCCCCCGTAACTTTGTCGGCGAGCTGGAAGATCGGCATGTACATCGCGAGCATCATGAAGGCGATGAGGATACCGACCACCACGATCAAAGCCGGCTGAATGAGGCCGGTGAGATTGCCAATGGCATCGTCCACCTCGTCGTCGAAAATGTCGGAGACCTTGCTCAAAAGCTCATCGAGCTTACCGGTCATTTCGCCGATGCCCACCATGTGAGTCACCATGGGCGGAAACACGCCATTTGACTTAAGGCCAGCCGCGATGGACTTGCCGTCCTGAACGAAGGTAGCCGCGTTCTTCACGGCCTGCTTGACGGCGAGATTCGACATGAGCTGCTCACAGATCTCGAAGGCGCTAAGCAGAGGCACGCCCGTGCCGACGAGAGTCGACATGGTGCGCGTGAATTTGGCGACTTCCGATTTCTTGATGAGCGAGCCGAAGAGCGGCACCTTCAGAACGAAAGGATCCCAGACGGCACGGAACGCGGGGACTCGGTACAAAAAGGCCATCCCGCCGATCGACCCGAAAAACGTAACTAACACGTAGCCCCAGTTCGCCTGGAACCACATCGAAATACCCAAAACCAATTCGGTGAGCTCCGGAAGCTTCGCGGAAGACTCGGTATAGAGCTTCGTGATCTCGGGAATGACTTTTACCAAGAGAAAAATCAAAACGGCCGTCGCCACAACGACGGTGATTAAGGGATAGGTGAGCGCGCTAATCACTTTCGCGCGCAAGCGGCCCAATTTCTCGAGCTGAACGCCGATGCGGCGAAGGGCGAGATCGAGCGTTCCCGAAATTTCTCCCGACTCGACGATACGCACGAAGAAATCATTGAAAGCTTTCGGATGCCGCTTCAGGGCTTCCGCAAGCCCTTGGCCCGCTTCGATATCGGCCTTTACCCGGCCCAAGACGCGCTTAAAGGCGGGACGGCGCTCCTGCTCCCACAAGATGTCGAGCGCTTGCACGACGGGAATACCGGAATCGATGAGCGAGGAGAACTGGCGGGTAAAAATGAGCATACCCTTCAAATCAACCGGAGGACCGAACGAAAAATCACTTAAGTTACTGAAGGAGAAAGTGAAAGCCGAGGTGGCCTTGTTCTCGGTGAGATTCAGCGGACGGATTTGCATCGCGCGCAGCTTCATCTGCGCTTCGATTTCGTCGACGGCATCCACGACGCCGTTGACCTGTTCCCGTTGGCGGGTGACGCCAGTGTAGTAATACTTCATTCAAGTCACCTTTAGCCGGCGCGACGGCGTAAGTCCGATAACGTTTTAATGAGGTCGTCTTGCTCGGGCGAAGCCTGCAAGGCCGAGTCATACGTAATGACGCCCTTCTTGACCAAGTTCACCAGACACTGGTTCAGCGTAATCATGCCGCTCTTGTCCTGGCCGACGAGCATGGCGGAGGGAACTTGGAATAACTTGTTCTCGCGAATGAGGTTTCGGATCGAAGGATTAGGAAGCATCAGCTCGTAAGCGAGCACCCGGCCCGCCCGGTCCGCGCGCTCGATGAGGGACTGGGTAATAATGCCTTCGAGCACCATCGACAGCTGTAAGCGCACCTGGTCCTGATACTCCGCCGGGAAAACCTGAATCATACGAGTAATGCTCTGATATGCGCTGTTGGTATGCAGAGTGCTCATCACCAAGTGACCCGTCTCGGCCAGGGTCAAAGCCGTCTCGATGGTGTCGCGATCTCTCATCTCGCCCACGAGAACGACGTCGGGATCTTCACGAAGAGCGGCTTTCAAGGCGGCGGTGAAGCTCGTCGCGTCCTGGCCGATCTCGCGCTGGTTGATGAGGCACGAGCGATGGGAGTGAATGTACTCGATCGGATCTTCGATGGTGACGATGTGCAGGTGATCGGAATCGTTGAGCGCATCGATCATCGAGGCCAAGGTCGTGGACTTGCCACTACCGGTGGCGCCCGTGATGAGCACCAGACCACGCGGTTTTCTCATGAGCTGCTCGAGAATGGGCGGAAGACCCAGCTGCTGGAGCTTCGGAATCTCGAAAGGGATGTGACGGAAGGCGCCAGCGACGGCACCGCGCTGATAGAAAACGTTCGCGCGGAAACGGGCGAGGTCGCGGATACCGAACGAGAAGTCGAGCTGCTTCTGCTCCTCGAACTGGGCTTTCTGCTGGTCGGTGAGCACCGAGTAGCATAGCTCCTTGGTGTCGGTCGGGGTCAGGCCGCCCGTTTTTGCTTTGAGGATCTGACCGTGCACGCGGAAAGTCGGCGGGCTACCGCTGGTCACGTGCATGTCGGATGCCTTGTTGTCGAGCATCGCCTTCAAGAGCTGAGGTAGCGTCATCATGGGGCAGTGTCTCCCTAGGAGGTAGATTTCGCGATATCGCCGTCAGGACGAGAGTTATTGAGCACTTCCTCGAGGGTGGTCTCTCCTCGATAGAGCTTGAGCAAAGCGGACTGGCGGAGCGTGGTCATGCCATCGGCCATGGCTTGTTTCTTCAAATCGTCGGTATTGGCGCCTTTTACGATCATGTCTCGCAGGCCTTCGGACAACATCATCACTTCGAAAATTCCTTTGCGGCCTTTGTAGCCGGTATTGCCACAACGATCGCAGCCGCGGCTCTTCAAGGGCTTCACGGTTTCGAGCCAATGCTCGGGCATCTCCGCCGCGCGGAGCATTTCGATGGTGACCTTCTTGTCGGGCGCCGCGCACTTATCACAGTTTACGCGCACCAGACGCTGAGCCTGCACGAGGGTCAGCGCCGCGGTAATGAGAAAGGGCTCGAGACCCATGTGTAAAAGACGAGTGATGGTGCTCGGCGCATCGTTGGTGTGAAGGGTCGAGAAAACCATGTGACCGGTGAGCGCGGCTTTGACGGCGATTTCCGCGGTCTCATGATCGCGGATCTCACCGACCATGATGACGTCGGGATCTTGGCGCAAAAGAGAGCGAAGCGCGGCCGCGAAGTTCAGGCCGATGCCGTCTTTCATCTGCACCTGATTGATGCCCGCCATGTTGTACTCGACGGGATCCTCGACGGTGGAGATGTTGACGTCCGGTCCATTCAATTCTTGAAGGGCCGCGTACAGCGTCGTGGATTTACCGCTACCGGTGGGACCGGTGACGAGGATCATGCCGTAGGGTTGTACGGCCGCCTTGCGAAAAAGATCGTATTGCGCCTGCTCGAAGCCGACGGCAATGAGATCGGGCGTCTTGCCGCCGCTATCCAAAATACGCATGACGACTTTCTCGCCGAAAATCGTCGGCAGAGTCGAAACGCGGATATCGACTTTCTTTTCCTTGGTGCGCACCTGGAGGCGGCCGTCCTGAGGCAGGCGCTTCTCGGAGATATCCATCTGCGCCATGACCTTGATACGAGCCGGGACCGCCGCGCGGAGCTGGGGCGGCAGGCGCATCACTTCATGCAAGCTTCCGTCGATGCGCAGGCGGATGCGGGAAAACTGCTCGTAGGGCTCGACGTGAATATCGCTACTTTTACGCCGGATTGCCTCGACGAAAATTTTGTTCAGCAGTTTGTGAATGGGCTTGTCGGCGGCGGCTCCCCCGTCTAGCTCGTGCGCTTCTTGCGCTTCCACCTTGCCGACCTCGACGACGTTCGTCCCCATGTCGGGGTCCGGTCCGCCGTAAGCCTCGCTCATGTCGATCTGCGCGCTTCGGTTCGCGTACGCGCGATCGATCAAAACCTTGATGCCCGATTCCGTGCCGAGATAAACCTGCACGTCCATGTTACAGAGAAAGCGCACGTCATCGACGGCGGCGACATTCGTCGGATCGGCGACGGCCACCGTAATGCGATTGCCCTCGACGCTGAGCGGAACGAGCATGTGCTTTTCGCACAAGCTCCAGGGAACAAGGCGAGTCAGCTCGGGCGGAACGGTGACGTCCTCCAGGGAAATGGCCGGAATGCCGTACTGCTTGGAGAGAAACGTCGCGAGAACTTTTTCGTTGATGTGGCCAAGCTGAACCAAGGACGCAGAAAGGCGCGTGTTTTGGCGGCTCTTATGCTCGATCGCTTCTTTGAGCTGCTTGCCTGTGATCAGGCCCTGGTTGACGAGCAGCTCGCCAAGTTTACCGGCTGACATAGGTTAAATTTCGTTCCGAAGTCGGGGATTTTAGTCGAGTGGGCGGATACCCTACATTATAGCGGAAAGCGGCCCGGGCACGAACCCCCGCCTGCCCCAACGGGCAAAATAACGCCAACTAACTGGAATTATTTTCTTATTTAGGGAGCCGAAGCAGGCTTTTGCCGCTCATTTCCGAGGGCTGGTCGATTCCCCACAGAGCGAGCATGGTAGGCGCGATGTCGCAAAGCCGGCCGCCGTCCATGACCTCGACTTTTTTGCGCTGCGGCTCAATGAGGATGAGCGGAACGGGAAGCGTGGTGTGGGCGGTGAAAGGCGCGCCCGAGTCGTCCAGCATCTTCTCGCAATTGCCGTGATCGGCGGTGAGTAGCGCGAAGGCCCCGTTTTTTTCCACCCAGTCGACGATGCGGCCCACGCACTTGTCGACGGTTTCTACCGCCTTGATCGCGGCCGGAATATTGCCGGTGTGCCCGACCATGTCGGTATTTGCGAAATTTACGACGACAAAACGGTACTCAGTGGCATCGAGCTCTTCGAGAAGAGCGTCGGTCACCTGCTTCGCGCTCATCTCGGGCTTCAAATCGTAAGTGCGCACGTCGCGGGGAGACGGAATGAGCACGCGCTTCTCGCCGTCGAAAACGCGCTCGTCCCCGCCGTTAAAAAAGTAAGTCACATGCGCGTACTTTTCGGTTTCGGCGATGCGGAGCTGCTTGCCGCCCAGACGGGAAATGATCTCGCCCAAGGTATTGGGCACCTTCGGCTTTTGGAACGCGGCCGGCACGTCCACCAAAGACTCGTCGTAAGGAGTCATGGTGACGAAGCCCGCGAGCGTCGGCGTCGATTCCCGTCGAAAGCTCGTGAACTCGGCTTGGGTCATCGCGCGGGTGATTTGGCGAGCGCGGTCGGCGCGGAAATTAAAGAACAGGACCCCGTCTCCATCCTTGATGCCCGGGTAGCCCTTAGCCACGGCCGGGGGCAAAAACTCGTCGGTGGTGCCAAGCTCGTACTGCGAACGGATGTACTGAAACGGATCGGAAAATTCGTGGGCGCTTTTGCCGCCGACAATGGCGGCATAAGCGGCTTCCGTGCGCTCCCAGCGCTTGTCGCGGTCCATGGCGAAGAAGCGGCCGTTAATCGTCCCTATTTTTCCGAGGCCCACGGACTTCGCCTGCTCGAGGCATTGCTCGGCAAACTCGATGCCGCTAGTGGGCGAGGTGTCCCGGCCATCCGAGATGAAATGGATCCAAACTTTTTCAAGGCCCTGCCGCTTGGCAAGCTCCAAGAGCGCGAACAGATGGGAGATGTGGCTGTGCACGCCGCCGTCGGAAACGAGCCCCATGAGATGGAGCGCGGGCCGGCCCTTTTGTTCTTTTAACCGGGTGATGAGGTGAAGGAAGGCGGGGTTCTCGAAAAAGATTTCTTCTTCGATGGCGTTACTGATGAGCGAAAAATCCTGGTAGACCACTCTGCCCGCGCCGATGTTCAAGTGCCCGACTTCCGAATTGCCCATGAAGCCTTCGGGCAACCCAACGAAGCTTTCCGAGGCTTGCAGCGAACTATGCGGGTAATTTTCGAAGAGTCCTTTGAGTACCGGCGCCTTTGCGAGCGCAAACGCGTTTGCCCGCGTGTCGGGGTTCAGGCCGAAGCCGTCCAGAATGATGAGAATGCCCGTACGATCGTGCGCCATATGGAAGTTACGTTTATCCTAACCCGCCCAGCCCGGGAATCACAAAAATGGTTGAAAACCCCGGGGTTTGCCCCTAACTTTCAACCGGCCCCGTGGGGCTCTAGCGACTGATTTTCCAAGGGAGTTTCCGCATGATCGGCTTCGATCTCACAGACGAGCAACTAGCGCTTCGCGACATGGTGCGCAAATTCGTGGACACCGAAGTCCGCCCCGTGGCCGCGAAATACGACGAGACCGGAGAGTTTCCGTGGGATGTCATCAAGAAGGCCTGGGAACTGGGCATCATGAATATCGCCATTCCCGAAAAGTTCGGCGGCCTCGGCCTGGGCGTTCTCGAAGACGTCATCATCAACGAGGAAATGGGCGCGGGTTGCCTTGGCATCACCACCAGCATCGCGGTGAACACCCTCGGCATGTACCCCATTCTCTTGGGTGGCACCGACGAGCAGATCAAAGAGTTCGCCGCGCCCTTTTTGGAAGAGCCTCGCCTCATCGCTTTCGGCCTCACCGAGCCCGGCTCGGGCTCCGACGCGGGCGGCATGAGCACCCATGCGAAAGACTGCGGCGATCACTTTCTGGTGAACGGCTCGAAGATGTGGATCACCAACGCGGGCCACGCCTCCCTTCACTCGATTTTCGCGACCACCGACAAAGCCTTGAAGAGCAAAGGCACCGTTTGCCTCGTCGTTCCCGGCGATGCCCCCGGCGTTTCCTACGGCAAGCACGAGAACAAGCTCGGTCAGCGCTGCTCGGACACGCGCTCCATCACGTTCGAGAACGTGAAAGTGCCGAAGAAGAACATGATCGGCAAAGTCGGCGACGGCTTCAAGATCGCGCTTCGTACCCTCGATAAAACCCGTCCGGCGATTTCGGCCGGCGCGGTGGGCGCGGCTCGCTCGGCCATGCAGCACTCCATCAAGTATTCGAAGGAGCGCAAGCAGTTCAATCAGGCTATCTCGAACTTCCAGGGCATTCAGTTCATGCTGGCCGACATGGCCACCGACATCGAGGCGGGCCGGCTCCTTTGCTACCAGGCCGCCTGGCTCCTCGATAAGGGCGAGTACGATCGCGCCAACTTCTGTTCGGCGCTCGCGAAACGCCATAGCGCCGACATGGCGATGAAAGTGGCGACCGACGCGGTTCAGATCTTCGGCGGCTACGGCTACACGAAAGAGTATCCCGTGGAAAAGATTTTCCGGGACGTGAAGCTGGTTCAGATTTACGAAGGCACGTCGCAAATCCAGCGTTTGGTCATTGCGCGTCACCTTCTGAAGGATTAAGTACTTTTAACCGGACCCCTCGTCCTGGGATCCGCGGGAGGACACGATGAACCTTTTCGTTCTGGTCAAACAGGTCCCTGACACCGAGACCAAAATCCGTCCCAATTCCGCCGGCACCGGCATCGAGACCGATGGCATCAAGTGGGTCATCAGCCCGTACGATGAATTTGCCATCGAAGAAGCTCTCAAGACGAAAGAACGCCTCAAAGAAGGCACGGTCACCGCGCTGACCGTGGGCCCCGAACGGGCCACGGAAGCTTTGCGGACGGCTCTCGCCATGGGCGCCGATAACGCCATTCACATCAAATCGGACGACGCCGGCCTCGACACCTACATGGTGTCCCGCGCGCTTTCCGAAGTTTTGAAAAAGGAAGGCGCGCAGCTGGTCTTCTCGGGCAAACAGGCCATCGACGACGACCAGGGCGCCGTGTTCGCCTACGTCGCCGAGTTCATGGACATCCCTTCGGCTTCCGTCATCGTGAAAGTCGACATCGCCACCGATAAAAAATCGGCGAAGGTCGAGCGCGAAGGCGAAGGCGGCGCGAAGCAGATTATCGAAATGCCGCTCCCGGCGATGATTGCCGTCAACAAGGGCATCAATACCCCTCGTTACGCGAGCCTTCCCGGCATCATGAAGGCGAAGAAGAAAGAAATTAAGGCGTACGCTTTGGCCGACCTCGGCCTCAGCGCGGCCGATGCCTGCACGAAGGACACCGGCTACCAGCTCCCCGCGGAGCGCGCGCCGGGCAAAAAGATTACCGGCGATGCGGCTACCCAAGCCAAAGAGCTCGTCCGTCTGCTTCGCGAAGAAGCGAAAGTCATTTAAGGAGAACCCATGGCGAATACTTTCTTGATTGCCGAACACCACGAAGGCCAAGTCAAACGGGTCACCTACGAAATTTTTGCCGAGTTGCAGAAGCAAGGCGCCGATACGGTGGTCGTCCTCATTGGGGCTCCTGGCCTGGACACCATGACCTCCCAGCTCGGGACCCACGGCATCGCGAAAGCGGTCCTCCTCGAGCACGCGGACCTGAAGGCGTACACGACGGAAGGCTACGCGAACGCGCTCTACAACTATCTCTCGAAGCAGTCTCCCGCCGCTATCGTCATCGGTGCCACGGATCAGGGAAAAGACCTCCTCCCCCGCCTCGCGGCGAAGTTCAAAGTCGGTTTTGCCGGTGATTGCGTGAGCTTCACGTCGTCGGGTGGCAAATGGGCGGCCCGCCGCCCGGTCTACGCCGGCAAATGCACGAAGAACGTGGAGTTCTTAAAAAGCCCTGCGGTCTTCTCGGTGCGCCCCAATGTTTTGCCTCTCGGCACGCCGACGGAAAAATCCGCCGAAGCGCAGAAAGTGGCGGCCGCTCCTGGAAACATCCGGGCGAAGTTGGTCAGCGTCACCGCGAGCGGCGAAAAGAAAATCGATCTCACCGAAGCGGACGTCATCATTTCGGGCGGCCGTTCTTTGAAGAACGCCGAGAACTTCAAAATCCTGCGTGACTGCGCCGCCGTCATTGGCGCTGCGGTGGGCGCGAGCCGCGCGGCGGTCGATGCAGGCTACGCTCCGCACGACATGCAGGTCGGGCAAACCGGTAAAACGGTCAGCCCCAAGCTCTATATAGCCTGCGGTATCTCCGGCGCGATTCAGCATTTGGCGGGCATGCGCACGTCGAAGATCATCGTCGCCATCAACAAGGATCCCGAGGCTCCGATTTTCCAGCGCGCCGACTACGGCCTCGTGGGCGACCTTTTCGAGATCGTCCCGGCTTTGGCCGAAGCGTTCAAGCAGCTGAAAGCGCATTCCTAAGGGAGTGCCTTAAGTGGACCTAAAGCGTCTCATCTTTTCGCTGCTCTTTTCCCTCTGCGCGGGCACGTTTCTGTCGTTTGCGGCGGTTCGTCGCGAGCGGGTGGGAACGAAGTACTTCTTCTATCATGGGCTCATCGTCGCGGTTTTCGCGCTTGGAGCCTGGCTTACGCTCGCCCCGGCGAGTGTCGGACTCTTTCCCTTGGGCCTGGTCGCAGCGGCAGTCGTCTATTCGACGCAAATCGAGAAACGCCCCAACCTCGCCAAAGTCGCTTTTGTGGTGGGAGTATTCTTCTCCGTCCTGGTCTTGAGGCTTGTTGGGAAGCCGTTTCCGGCAAGCCTTTATCTCTCTACGCTCCTGCTCGGGTTTTCCATGGCGGCGATGCTACTCGGTCACTGGTACCTGAGCGTTCCCGGCCTTTCCATCGAAGAGCTTCGCCGGGTGGTTTTACTCTTCTTCTTGTTCCTCGTAGTGCGCACTTTGGTTGCCGCCTGGAACCTCGCCCCACTCGTCGCGGGTAAGTCGGAGATGGATCTCTATCGTTACTTCTTCTCTTCGACTTCCGGGATCTTTCTCACCATGCGTTGGTTTTGGGGACTCATTGGGCCGCTGGGACTCGCGTACTTCATCTGGGAAACGGTGAAGCTCAGCTCCACGCGCTCGGCGACCGGCATCCTCTATGTTGCCGTGGTCTTCGTCCTCATTGGCGAGACAATGGCCCAGTACCTCGCTTACTTCCACGGGCTTCCGGGCTAAGCATGGAAATTTCGACGGAATGCCTCAGCTGCAAAGCCCGTCTCGAAGTGACGGACGGGATGGCTCAGCACTGCGGCGAGAATCTCTTTCCTTATGCCACCGATCGCTTTTTGAAAGAGCGCTTTTTGAATCAGTGCCCCCATTGCGGAGCCGCTCATCTCTATAAGCAAAGGGACTTCAATCGTCGGCTGGGCATTGGGTTGGTAGTCGTGGGTATTTTCTTTGCGTGGTGGACGTACGGCCTATCGCTGGCCCTCGTGACCCTCATCGACTGGTGGCTCTACCGCCAAGTGGGGGACGTCGGCTGCTGCTACCAGTGCACGACACAGTTTCGCGGCGCGGAGATAGAGCCGCTGCCCGCATTTGATTTAGAGCTCCACGATTACTATAAGAGCCGCGCTCCGTAAGAGCGTTCGCTGCCACATAGCGCCTCAAAGCCAGGAGCGCTCTGCCCCATTCGTTTGCCGAGCCGAAGATTTCCGCCGTGCTCTGTGATCCGTTTCTGATCGGGGAAGAGAGTTCGTTGCATCAAGGATATGAATACGTCGGTGGCGATCGCGGGGCAATAGCATTTTAGGGCAATAGGGAGCGTGTTTGTCGACGATAGAATCGACGCTGAGTGCCTTCCGACGCTGGCGCAGTGAATAGTGTCCGGCGACGTCCGCTTTCTTCTTGTGCGATGCCTTTTCCTACTGGGCTACGCTTCTAGCTTGGCCCTGCCCGACGCCTAACTGCCCTCGGACACATCAAACGGCGTACCGCTCTGATCTTCGTGTAGGTAGGCGGGACCCCTTGCGGGGCCCGCCCCCATTAAAACCGTACTGGCGCTATTTACGCATACGGCTTCCTCATCGATAC
>JAYUGC010000152.1:0-10080 GCA_043767805.1 Pseudomonadota bacterium
TCAGCCGCCATTTGGTACCAAAAGGTGCCGGAGCTAGCTATGGCACCTTTTGGTACCAAATGGCGGCTGACCCTTTTTTGGCGGTAGTTACATTATATACCGGGGGAGAGTTGGGTGCCGTTGCCGCTTTTGGGATGGTGTGGAAGGATGCGGAGCCATGGGTCAAGAGATGAGCTTGGAAGAGAGCCGCCGCCGGCGGAGGGAGAAGATCACGGTCGTGATCTTGACCCTCGTCATCGTCGTCTTCACGGCCATCGAAGTGCATCTTCTCAAGACTTCCGCCCAGCTCCCGTTCGTAAACAGCATCTTCTTCTTCGGGTTGATGAACCTGAACCTCATCCTGATCATGCTGCTGCTCTTTCTGGTTTTCAGAAACGCGGTGAAGCTGATTCTCGATGAGCGGCGCCGAAAGACCGCGTCCCGGCTAAAAACCCGGCTCGTCTTCTGCTTCATCCTTTTCGCCATCATTCCCACGGTGCTGCTCTTCACCATTTCCGCGTTCTACATCAAGAGCAGCTTCGATAAGTGGTTCAACGCGAAGATGGAAGGGACCCTCCGGCGGAGCATCGAAGTAGTGAAGAACTATTACGAAGGCACGGAGACCAACGCGAATCATTTCGCCCGAAGGATCGCCCTGAAGCTCGCTTCCGGAAACAAGCTCGACGCGCCGATGTCGCGCTACCTGCAGGAAGCTCGCCTCGAGTACGGCTTGGACGGGGTCGAGTTTTACGCCGACCCTTTTTCGCCGCGGGTCTCCACGACGCACCCGGAACGCTCTAAGTACATTCCGCCAGTGCCGCTCGAGACTTTGAAACGGACTTTCGCGGGAACGGGTGAGTGCCGCATTCAAAACGTGGGCGGCGGCGAGCTCATTCGCTGCGGCGTTTTCATGGGCGTGGGGAAGGGCGCCATTTTCGCGAGTTACTTTTTGCCGCTGGGGCTGGCGAGCCGGCTCGCCGACATCACGCTCACTTACGAAGATTACAAGAGCCATAACCCGCTCAACTATCCGATCAAGTCGACGTACTTCGCCATTCTTCTGATGGTGACGCTACTCATTCTCTTTACGGCCACCTGGACCGGATTTTACGTGGCAAGAAGGCTCACGGTTCCCATCGAGGAGCTCGCCAAGGGAACCGACGAAGTCGCGCGCGGAAATCTCGACTACCAGATTCCGCCCTCGGGAAACGACGAGCTCTTTCAGCTGGTCGAGTCCTTCAACCACATGATCCGAGACTTAAAGCACTCCAAGCAAGCGACGGAAGAGGCTCGTACCCATCTCGAAGTCCTTCTCGCCAGCGTGCAGTCGGGCGTGGTGTCTCTTGACGAGAACGGCCGTATCTCGATGATCAATCAGGCGGCGACCACACTTCTTCGTCACGACGCCGAAGTGCTACTCGGTAAGCCGTACTGGGCCATCATTCCAGAAGAGCACCGGCCCGAGTTCCGCGAGATCTTGCTCGCCGTGTACGGAACATCGAAAAGCGTTCGTCGCGAGCTGCGAATCAATACCGCGCGCGGCTCGATCACTTTGCTCGTCACGCTCAGCGCCCTTCGGGATGAAGGGAAGCGGCAGATGGGGGTCGTCGCCGTGTTCGACGACGTGACCGACATCCAGAAGATGGAGCGCATGCTCGCCTGGCGCGAGGTCGCCAAGCGCATCGCTCACGAGATCAAAAACCCGCTTACGCCCATTCAGCTTTCTGTTCAGCGCCTGCGCCGGCGCTATCTCGACAAAATTCAGGACGATGGTACTTTCGACCAGGCAACCCAGATCATTCTCACCGAGGTCGATTCGCTGAAAACTCTAGTGAACGAGTTCTCCTCTTTCGCGCGCTTGCCCGAGATTCAGCAGAGGCCCGAGAGCTTAAATGAGATCACGCTCGAAGCCGCGAACCTCTACCGGGCGGCCCACGAGCGTATCGTTTTCGCAATCGATCTGGCCGAAGAGCTTCCCCCCATGCAGCTCGATCGCGCGCAGTTAAAACGCGTGCTCATCAACCTGTTCGATAACGCCGTGGATGCCATGAAGCAGACGGGCCGGATCGAGGTATCTACCGACTGGGATAGAGAGGGAGGCCTCATCAAGCTCACCGTAGCGGATGAAGGTTGCGGTATAGACGAAGCGGTTTATAGTCAGGTTTTCGAGCCCTATTTCTCGACTAAACAGGGCGGCACGGGTCTGGGACTGGCCATCGTTCAGCGCATCGTCTCCGACCATGGGGGATTTGTCAGGGTGGGGCCGAATCGGCCCAGCGGTATGCGATTCACTTTGGAATTTCCCGAAACATTACGCATCGATCCTCGCCGGGGGCTCACTAGAGAAAACCGGCCGGAAGAGACTTTGTCATGATTTTGCGGCGCTTACTCATCATCGACGACGAGGAAAACATCCTCGCCTCCTTAAAGGGAGTTCTGGAGGACGAGAAATTCGTCGTGCAGACGGCGAGCAATGGGGAAGAAGGCTTAAAGCAGCTCCGTCGTTTCGCGCCCGACGTCGTGCTCCTCGACATCTGGATGCCGGGCGAAGACGGGCTCAAAGTCCTCGAAAAAATTAAAAAGGCCGACCCCTCGGTGGTGGTCGTCATGATGTCCGGGCACGGCACCGTCGAGACCGCGGTCAAAGCCATCAAGCTCGGCGCCTTCGATTTCCTCGAAAAACCGCTCCATTTCGACAAGGTTTTGGTCGTGCTCCAGCACGCCTTCGTCCTCCGCTCGCTCAAAGACGAGAACCGCGATCTCAGAGAAAAGCTGCGTACGGAGGAGCCTCTCATCGGCGAGAGCGCGACCATGCAGCACCTAAAACACCTGATTTCCGTCGCGGCTCCGTCGAACGGCTGGGTGCTTATCCTAGGCGAGAACGGCACCGGAAAAGAGCTCGTGGCGCGCGCTCTGCACGACGGCAGTCCCCGGTCTCAAAGCCGGTTCGTGGCGGTGAACTGCGCGGCCATCCCCGAAGAGCTCATCGAAAGCGAGCTTTTCGGCCATGAAAAAGGCTCGTTCACGGGAGCCGTGGAACGCAAAATCGGTAAGTTCGAGCAGGCCGACGGGGGCACCCTCTTTCTCGACGAGGTCGGGGACATGGGCCCCAAGATGCAGGCGAAGATTCTGCGCGCCCTTCAGGAATGCACGATTTCGCGCGTCGGTGGGAGCGAGCCCATCGAGGTCGATATCCGAGTCATCGCGGCGACCAATAAGGATTTGCGCCAGAACATCAAGACGGGCGACTTCCGCGAAGACCTCTTCTACCGCTTGAACGTCATCCCGATTCAGGTACCTCCGCTTCGGGAGCGCAAAGCGGACTTGCCCCTTCTCGTGAGCCATTTTCTGCGCCGTTATTCCGCCGGAAAAACCATTGAAGTGGTGGGCGAAACCTATGAAATTCTAAAGAGTTACTCGTGGCCGGGGAACGTCCGGGAGCTCAAAAACTGGGTGGAGCGCGCTTGCATCCTCAACCAGACCAATGTCATAGACTCTTCGACTGTCGAGAGTATAGAATCGGGCGGGCAAGAAACAGATACTTTTGCCTTTGAGGAGAAGAGCTTACGGGCCGCGAGAGCGTCTTTCGAGAAGCACTTCATCCTCAAGATGCTGACCGAAAATGGGGGCAATATCTCCAAGACCGCGCAGATCATCGGCGTGGAACGGAGTCACCTCCATAAGAAGATGAGGAGCTATGGCATACGGGAGTTACCCAACTCTTGATCTCACCAATGGGATCAAGCGCCGCAAGACCCGTGAAATCACCGTCGGGACTGTGAAGCTGGGTGGGGAGAACCCCATCCGCGTGCAATCCATGACGACGCCGAAGACCGCGGATGTGGCCGCGGTGGTAGCTCAGGTGAAAGATCTCGAAGCGGCCGGCTGCGAAATCATTCGCATCACCGTGAATCACGAAGAAGCCTCCGACGCGCTTCCCGCCATTCTCAAGGAATTGACCATCCCGGTCATCGCCGACGTGCATTTCGATTACAAAATGGCGCTCGCCTCTCTCAAGACGGACGTTGCCTGCGTGCGCATCAATCCGGGCAATATCGGCGCCGAGTGGAAGACGCTCGAAATCGTGAAGATGGCGCGCGACTTAGGGAAAGCCATCCGCATCGGCGTGAACGCGGGCTCTCTCGAAAAACCTCTTCTGAAAAAGTACGGGCACCCCACCTCCGACGCTTTGGTGGAGAGCGCGCTGGCCGCGGTCGCGCTGCTCGAAGGCCAGAATTTTTATAATTTCAAAATTTCCATCAAGTCCTCGAACGTCATCGAGAACTTCATCGCTTACACGAAGCTTTCCGCGCAAACCGAAGCGCCCATGCACATCGGCGTGACGGAAGCGGGCACTCGCCACTACGGCGCCGTGAAATCCGCGGTTGGATTGGGCAGCCTTCTCATGATGGGCATCGGCGACACGCTCCGCGTGTCTCTCAGCACCGATCCGGTCGAGGAAGTAAAAACCGGCGTTTATATTTTGAAGTCGTTGGGCTTAAAAAACGATACTCCCGAGATCATCGCGTGCCCGAGCTGCGGCCGCGCCGATATCGACGTGTACAAGCTTGCCGAAGAAGTCGAGCGCCGCGCGCTCGGCATGAAGAAGAACATCAAGATCGCCGTCATGGGTTGTGTGGTTAACGGCCCGGGTGAGTCCATGGAAGCCGACATCGGCATCGCCGGTGGTAAGGGCGAAGGGCTCGTCTACAAAAAGGGCGTCGCGATCAAAAAAGTCCCCGAGGCCGAGATGCTCGGCTACCTAATGTCCGAAATCGAGAAAATGTAAGGATTTATGGCGGAACGTATCACTCCCCGGGAGAAGGATTTCTCCCAATGGTATCTCGACATCATCACCCACGCGAAGCTCGCCGACGAAAGCGGAGTCCGCGGCTGCATGGTGATTCGCCCCAACGGCTACGCGCTTTGGGAAGTGGTCCAACAGAATTTGGACAAACGATTTAAAGAGACCGGCCACCGGAACGCTTACTTTCCGATGTTCATTCCGGAAAGCCTTCTGAAAAAAGAGAAGGACCACGTGGAAGGCTTCGCGCCCGAGTGCGCGGTCGTCACCCACGGCGGCGGCAAGAAGTTGGAAGAGCCGCTCATCGTGCGGCCCACCTCCGAAGTCATCATCAACTCGATGTACTCGAAGTGGATCCAGAGCTACCGCGATTTGCCGGTGCTCATCAACCAATGGGCGAACGTAGTGCGCTGGGAGATGCGGACCCGCCCGTTTCTCCGCACCCTCGAGTTTCTCTGGCAAGAAGGCCATACCTGTCATGCCGACGAGGACGAGGCTCGCAAGGAATCGATGAAGATGCTCGACGTCTATCAGACGTTCATGAGGGACATCCTCGCCATTCCGGGCATCCCGGGACAAAAGACCGAGAACGAGAAATTCGCGGGCGCTTTGCAGACTTATTCCGTCGAGACCATGATGCAGGACAAGAAAGCCCTGCAAGCGTGCACGACGCATTACTTCGGCACCAAATTCGCCGAAGTGTTCAATATCAAGTTCCAGAGCAAAGAAGGTAAGCAGCAGTACGTGCACCAGACGTCTTGGGGCATGTCGACCCGGATCATCGGCGCGCTGATCATGACCCATAGTGATGACCAAGGGCTCGTGCTTCCGCCGAAAGCGGCGCCAACCCAAATCGTCATCGTGTCCATCACCCAAAAGAACAAAGACAATACCCGCGTTCTCGAAGTGTCTCGCCAGATCCACAAGGATTTACTCGCGGCCGGTTTCCGGGTGGAGCTCGACGATCGTGAGGGACAGTCGGCTGGCTTTAAGTTCAACGAATGGGAAGTGCAAGGCATTCCCCTTCGGGTCGAAGTCGGCCCGCGCGACCTCGAACAGAATCTCGTGACGCTTGCCCGCCGCGACGGCATCAAGGTGCAATCCAAGCTCGAGGAAGTGGTGGGCGCCATCGGCCCGATCTTGGACCGGCTGCAAAAAGATCTCTACGTGAAGGCCGCCGATCGCCTGAAGAACAACACGTTCCTCGAAGACGACTACAAAAAGTTCCAGGAGCGGCTAGAGGGCGAGGGCGGTTTCTACCAACTTCACTGGTGCGGCAACGGCGATTGCGAAAAGAAGATTAAAGAAGAGACGAAAGCCACGAGCCGCTGCATTCCTTTCGATCAAATCAAGGAAGCCGGCAAGTGCATCCGTTGCGGAAGCCCTTCGAACGGTCGCGTCATCTTCGCCCGCAATTACTGATTCGGGCCAACGGCCCGAATCATCCTGAGCAAAGCGAAGGATCTTAGCTCATAACGTGGATCTCTGATGGGAGGTTCTTCCTTTTTAGGCGAGACCCTTCGGCTGACGCCTCAGGACAGTTTCTCTACGAGAAACTGGCTATAATAGTTGAGTGCCTCCCTCCACTCGACTCCTCCTGGTCACCGCACTCGCGGTATGTCTAGCTATCGCTCGCGCGGCCCATGCCGCTGAGCGCCAAGAGCCCGTGCCTGCGCCGACGGCCGAGGCCGCTGGGGCGGCTGAAAAGCCGGTCATCGACATGGAGCATGCGGAAACGTTCATCGACGTTTCCGAGGCCATTCGTAGCCGCCAATACGTGCAGCGCACCATCCTTTCCACCGTCATCCGCGCCACCACCAAGTTCTCGATGGATCGGTTTTATGTGAACCATTTGATGGGCTTTAGCTCCGTCATCCAAGCGAGCGGTAAGTCATCCTCGGGCCTACAGGGGCTCGCGACCGGTTACGTCAGCAGTGGGGGACATGGGTTTGAGGTCGGGGCCGAGTTCTCGGCGGTGAGTAACGTGTACGCGGGGTACCGCTATATCTATCGCCCCGATAACTTCTCGCTCTGGCCGATTCTTGGCTTCGGGGCCGGGATGGAAGTCAATGCGTTGAACATTTCCAAGCCGCCCCGGTTCAATCCGGACAACCCGGTAATCCCCAAGTCCCTCTTTTACGGGATGGCGGGACTGCTCATTCCGCTGGTGGACGTGGGTCTGCGCGCGGAAGTCCGTTTCTCAGTTCAGGGCATGAGACGGCTCATCCTCACCCAAGGTCTCGGGCTGATCGTGTTTCTCTAATCTCTTAAAAGGTACCTTTTAAGAGAGGGCTTAGGGCTTGCTGAAGACTTCGAACTGCTCGACGTGGAACGCCGGGTCCGCTTTCACCACGATTTGACGCTGCAGGCGCTCTTCCAAGCCCTTCCAGTGCGTCTTCTCTTCTTTCGTGATGCGTCCGATGACTTCCGAGTTCGCGAACACCACGATGTTCTTATGGGTCGTCGCGATGGCTTCCTTCTCGATCTCGCGGAAGATCTCAAAGCAGATGGTCTTTCTGCTCTTGTGATAGCCGCGGCCTTCGCAATACCCGCACTGTTCCGTCAGGTAACGGACCAAGTCTTCGTGCGTCCGCTTGCGGGTCATCTCCACGAGACCTAGCTCGGAAATCTTCAGGATGTTCGTCTTCGCGCGATCTTCCGATAGCGCTTCCTGGAGAGCGTCATAAACTTTTTTACGGTTCTGGGCGTTCTCCATGTCGATGAGATCGATGATGATGATGCCGCCGATGTTGCGGATGCGGAGCTGATAGGAGATCTCTTTGACCGCTTCCAGGTTGGTCTTGAGGATCGTCTCTTCCAAGCTCTTCGAGCCGACGTAACGGCCCGTATTCACGTCGATGGCGGTAAGCGCTTCCGACTGATCGATGAGCAGATATCCGCCCGACTTCAGCCAGACTTTCTTGCCGAGCGCGCGCGAGATCTCCGCTTCGATGCCGTAATGCTCAAAGAGCTGAGACGGCCCCTTGAAGAGCTTTACGCGGCCCTTCAGGCGAGGGCTGAACTGCGAGATGAAGCCGAGTACGTTCTCGTAATCCTGCTGGTTGTCGATGACGAGAGAGTCCACGTCGTCCGTGAAATCATCGCGCATCGTTTTGAGAGCAAGTCCCAAGTCTTCGTGAATGAGGGCGGGTGCCTTCTTTTTCTTGGTGTTCTCCTGAATTTCCTCCCAAAGATGGAGGAGATAGTCGGCATCCGCTTTCAGCTCGCGGTAGCTCTTACCTTCGGCGACGGTACGGATGATGAACCCGACCTGGCCATTGGTGCGGATCTTCTTCGTGAAGATGTCGCGGAGCCGTCTCCGTTCCCGATCGCTTTCGATGCGGCGGGAGATGCCGAGGTGCTTTACCGTCGGCATCAGCACTAAATTTCTGCCCGGAAGGCTGATATGCGTGGTCAAGCGCGCGCCCTTGGTGCCGATGGGCGCCTTGGCGACTTGCACGAGAAGCTCTTGGCCTTCCTTCAACAAATCCTGAATCTCGACGTTTCGGCGCTCTCTACGGCGAGTCCGGCCTCCGCCGCCTCCGCCACTGCGTCCCCCACGGCCTCGCCCTGGCGAGCCGCCGCGCCGATTGTCGCGCCGTCCGCCGCCTTCACGGCCGCGTCCCTGGCCGCCGCGATCTCTGTCGCCTACGCCGCGGGCATTCACGCGCGGATCTTCGTTACGGTCGCCGCCGCGATCGTTCCTGCTATCGATGTGCCGCTGATCCCGGTCACCCGGGTTATCGCGATCCAAGCGCGGGTCTTCGTTGTTTCTGTCGTGCCGGTCGGGCTCGACTCCTTGATTCGGATCCCGTTCGCCAGGAGCGTGCTGCTGGAAGCGGGCGTCGTCGTTAAATCTCGCGTTGCGATCTTCTTCTTGGCGCGGTTCGCGATCGTCCGGCCGATTTTCCTGCCGGTTATCCGTGCGCTGTCCGCGGTCGGCCTGGGGACGATTGTCCTGGCGGCCTTCCGGATTGTTCCCGCCCTGATCGCGGCCGCCGCCCTGGCGATTGCGATCGCCGCCGCGGCGGTTATCGCGGTGTCCGCCGCCGTGGCCTCTGTCCCGGTTATCCCGGTTGTCTTGGCGGCCTTCCGGATTGCGATTGCGATCGGGCGCGTTTTGAATGCGATCGATGGGATCGCGAAGCTCGAGGCGCGGATGCTGCGGCTGTGCGGGCGCATTGGCATCGGCGGGCTGGCCTTCGCCCTGCTGGGGCTGACCTTCCTGTTGAGGCGCTGCCTCACCGTCCTGCTTGAGGGCTTCGGGCGGCTGCGGATTTTGTTCCGCATTGAGCAAAGCTTGTTCTTGCTCTCTCTTGATGCGTTCCGCCGGATCCACCAGGATAAGACGGGGATGGGAAACGACGGGCTTGGGCTCGTTCGTGACCGCTGCTTGTGGTTCCGTCGAATTCTGATTGGCGGCGTCGGTCGGCGCCTGAGTTTGCGTTTGGGCCGCTTCCGGATTTTGCGCCGTCGCGACCGGCGGATTTTGTTCGGCGAGAGCCGCTTGTTCTTGCTCGCGCTTGATGCGTTCCGACGGATCCTTCAATTCCAAACGAGGGTGAGGTCCGTACACTTCGAGCCGCTCGGGTCGTTCCCGGCGTCCGCCCCGCTCACCGCGAGGTTGGTCGTCTCTTTGACGGCCTCCGCGATCGCCGCGCGCGTCCCGGTTTTGATCCCGGCCCTGATCGCGCCCGCGTCCCCCGCGGCCCCGATCTCTATCCCGGCCGCGGCCTGAGCCTTGTTGCTGCCCGCCGCCTTCACGGCCACGTCCGCCCTGGTCGCGGCCTTGCTGACGGTCCTGTCCGTCGCGGGAATGAACGCGATTGCCGCGGCCCTCCTCATCGTCAGTGCGCGGGGCTTGGGGAAGAGGCTGTCCGTCGGGACCGAGCGCCACCACTTGCGGTACCGCGCCTTCCCCGGCCGGCTGAGCTTCGGTGCCGGGCTCGTCACCTTCGCCCGTTTCTAAATCTTCGCCTTCGTCGTCCTCTTCATCCCCTTCGAGGTCGGCGTCTAAATCGGAGTCGCTCTCGTCGTCGACATCGCTGGAGCTATCGGAATCTCCGTCGCCATCTCCGTCGCTCTCCGTGTCGCCGTAATCGAACTCGGTGCCGAAGGGCTCATCGATGATGTCGTCGACGTAAAGAAAAGCGGTGCGCTCGAGACCGAGCTCCAAAAAGGCGGCCTGCATTCCGGGAAGAACGCGCTTAACGAGGCCCTTATAAATATTTCCAACGACGTTACGATCTTCTTCGCGCTCGATGTGAAGGCTTTTGATCTCTCCGTCCTCGAGGGTG
>JAYUGC010000153.1:0-10036 GCA_043767805.1 Pseudomonadota bacterium
TCTCGTGTTCATCTTTCCACTCCGCAACAACTACAACCACAGCAACTTCAACTAAAACTGTATCCATTCGGATGGCTCTTCCGTGTGGGGAGAGGCCTACCCGGTTCTTCACCAGGGAATCGAAGACCGCCGCGAGAGTGGCGGATTACAGTTTTAGTTGAAGTTGCTGTGGTTGTAGTTGTTGCGGAGTGGAAAGATGAACACGTTGAAAACTGTCGGATTTAAGAGCGTCGTGATTGCGGTTACGGGTTTGGTGGCCATCACCAGCTTCGGCAAATCGGCTTACGACCCCTACTCAATCTCTAAGGACATTGGGAGAGCGGACAGCATCCTGAGCCCCGCTTCCAAAGCGCTTGGTACGGCCGTGAAGGGCGACTCGAAAGAGTCCGCCTCGCAAATCCAGGAGACCGCCGAGAAGGCGGCTGCCGCCATCGCCACGAGCCAGAAGGTTCAGAAGTGGCGCAAGGAAAATGAAGGTTTAAACAAGACCAATGATAATCTGAAGACGGCGAACTCTTTGCCGGCCATCTTGAAGCTTAATATCCAGAAGCGCCGGGAAGATGCGAACACGAATCTCAAGAATCTCTTTGGCCAGCTCAATCAGCAGCCTCAGAGCTCGCTCAACCCGAACGACTTCGACATGAGCAACTTGCACCCTCAGTGTAACGATGGTGTCGACTTCACTCAGTTCCGCTCTTTGTCGGATCAGATGAACCAGGCTCCTTTCAAGTATCTGCGGGAACAGGCTCAGCTTCTCATTCAAGAGAAGGACAAGAAGCTTAAAGAAGAACGGGCGACCAGTCTCGCCGCCGCCGCTAAGACTTTCGATGAAGCTGCCGACCGTGAAGACGAAGAAAAAGGCCAGAAGAGCGTCATCGACGAGAAGTTGGGCGAAGAAGCTCAGCTCGCCGGCTTGAAGCAGGACAAAGGCGCCTTGCAGAAAAGCATCAAGTCTCAGAGAAAGAAGCTTGTGAAGTCCTTGTTCACGGACCTCATTCCTTCGCTCGCTCAGATTGAAGAGAACGACGGACGTCTCGCCCAGATCTCCGCGAACTTCGCGGACAGCTTGGAAGGCTTCCGTAAAGCGTCTTACGAAACGGCCATCGCCAATGCCCAGCACTTGAAGAGCAATTGCGAGCGCATCAACCAAGAAGTGGGCCGCGACGCTCCCTTCAATCCTGGTAGTTTGCTCGGGAAGGCTTACCAAAAGGTTGTTGAGTTCCACCAAGGCGACGCCAACTTCTACGCGAACACCACGTTCGCGGCGGGAGTGCGGCAGATGGTCAACAACATGAAATGCCCGAGCGCGGTCCCGCAAATCGACGCGCTCTTCGGTTCCGCTTTACAGACGCCCATCGCGGCGATGCGCACGGCGCAGGATCCTAATACGCTGGTACAGGGTGCGATGACCACCTTACAAGCGATTGCGAACGCGCAAGCGCAGGTTGGTCCCTCGGTTAAAAGGCTCGCCCGGGCTTGTGACTCCGCTGGACGCAACAAAGATAAAGTTCAGAAGTTTGTTCAGAGCACGGATCAGGCGATTCAGCAGGAGCAGCAACAGCTCGCTCAAAGCGGAAGCGGTCAGCCTGGAGTGTCTCGCTTGAAGGGTGGCCGTTCCAACGGCACCTCCGGCGCGGTCACTCACAAAACCGGCCCGCGCTAAGACTCGATTCGTAGAAGGCCAGACAAAGCACTCAACTTGGACTGGTGGCTTGAATCCCCAGCGTCTTCGGACGCTGGGGATTCTGATTTTAAAGCCATCGGGCAAATCATTCGCTTTCTCTCGGCATTATCAGGGCTGAACTACTCTCCCCAGTGAAATGCGGCGAATACCACCGCCACCGATTCTCCGGGGGCCGATGACCGGTAGGCGAGCAATCCGTCTCTACCAACCGCAAAACCGGGCTGGCCGGGCCGGGAACGGCCGCGGACTTCTCATTACGGTCTAAACCGGGACGTCGGATCGTTCCGGGGACGGCAAAGCCAACGGACAAGGTGCCTCCGTCGCCGGTCCGCGAAAAGCCCAAGGGCAAACCCGGCTCCGAAGCCAATCCGCACTAAATTCTTTTGAAGCGTACCCACTTACTTTTGGCCAAGAATAGCCAGAGGTAAGGGGGTACCGGGCACTCCGAAGTGGTTCCCTGAGCCCGAAAGTGATAGGGCATTTAGGGAAAGAGGATTTCATGCGCATTTTGCATTGGAGCTTTTTGAGCTTCATTTGTCTTACCGGCCTCGCTCAGAGAGCACCGGTAAGCGTCGTCGACATCTTTGGCCGAATCGTCGACGGCCATGGGATCACGTTGGTGGACTGGGATGGCTACATCGCCAATCCGGCGTTAAAACTATCCCTGGTTCCCAACCCGCAGATCGCCTTACCAGCGACAGTGGTTCTTTCCACCGTTGAACCAAGGCTACATTTTAATGCGCCTAGCCAAGTGGGAACCTCAGGATCCGAAATCACTCTCAATTTCCAAAAACCCTCGGAGCGTCCCTCTTTTTATCTGTCCATTTGGCCGGATCGGGATGGGCTGAGCGAAAAGCATAAGCTGAAACTTCTTTTGACGGACGCCACCGGAGCAAAAACCGAGTGGACTATAGATGTTACGGTCGTGGATGAAGATGATACGGGACCACCCCGCTTCCCCGTTCATCTCGACTACACTCTCGACCGGAGCGGTTTCTTTCGGGACCCAGGAGCCAGGGCAGCGGTCGATCTTGCCGCACGGGACTGGGTCCATTTTTTCGACGATATGGGGCTCGACCCGGTTAGCCCGAACTCAGAGGCCACACCCATTTGGGACCCGGACCAGCTGGCCTCCTCCGCCGGCTGGTACCGTCAAACAAACGATCACGGCTACCAAGGATTCCTGCTCTATGTTACGGGCAATACGCTCACACGATCGGGCGGTGGGGTGGCGAATGAGAATTTTCAAACCTTTCAGAGCAAGCCTACCGAACTGAGACGGTCAGGTAACGTCGCGCTTGGACCCGTGGCCCAAGGACCTGGATACCTATTCACCCTATTGGATCAGGAGTGGTGGAAATTCATTTACCAAGCCCAAATGCCGGTCGAGCTTTTATCTCTGGCCCAGCACGAAATTGGTCATTCTCTCATTTTCAATGCTCCCTACCCTCAGATGAAAAAATGGCTCGATAAAGGCTGCATCGACGTGGCTAAAGTCATAGCCTATCAAGGGGAGTGCATCCCCGTGGACAGCAGCGCACATTTTCGAGGCGTAATCGATCGTCTCAGCCGCAAAGGGGTGTATGGTTCCGGGACGGGTGAAATGCCTCAGCATCGGTGGATTGCCACAAAGGCGGAATTGCTGGTTGCCGAGGCCATTGGCTACCGACTGAGAAAGACCTCGGCCTTCATTCCCGCTGTTCTACTTACCCGGCGCCTTCAAAGGGGTACCCGAGGGCTCCCCTACTTCGCTAAATTTCGGGCAAAAGGTGGCGTACCTTTTTACGATTGGAGAGTGAGCGGGGGCGGGCTTCCTCCCGGCCTCAAACTGGACCCATTCTCGGGCGAATTGTCGGGGGCTCCCACCCTCCCAGGGGTTTTCACCTTCACCGTAAAGGTCCAAGACTATGACTTAGAGAACCGAATAGGAGACTCCCGCAGTTATCGGCTTCGAATTCGCTGACAATAGAGTCTTATGTCCTGGAGCGCGGTTGGGGAAGGGCGGTGCTTCCTCGTCATTTTATTGAGGGCAACAGGCGACTCATAATCCTGCGAGCCAACAAGGAGTTTCGGATGCCGGTCTACCTGAGTTATTACACGCAGCCCTATTACACGAAGCTTCATGAGAAGGTCGTGGATTGCCTCGTTTCTGGGTGCCGGGGCCTTTTAGGATAAGGGGCTCGGGCAGGTTGTTGGCCTCCGGCGCTACCTGTCCCCCGGTCGAGCCAGAAAGTGCGCGCTTTTTCCTCCGTTGTTGCGGCCCAACTACACGTTTGCTACGGTTACCTCCACTACAGCAGGTGAGGGCTTTCATGGCGAAAATCTCGAAAATCGGCGTCATTGGTTCCGGCAGCATGGGTAACGGCATCGCTCAGGTAGCGGCCCAAGCGGGTTATGACACGGTGGTTTACGACGTGGCCGACAAGGCTTTGGAAAAAGCCCGGGCCACCATCCAGGCGAGCCTCGCGAAGCTCGAGGAAAAAGGGAAGCTTTCGGGCTCCGCCGCCGACATCTCGAAGCGCCTCAAGATGACCACCCAGCTAAACGACTTGCGGGACTGCGACTTCGTGGTGGAAGCCGCCACCGAGAACCGCGAGATCAAGTTCAAAATCTTCCGCGACCTGGACGCCTTGCTTCCGACGCACGCCATTCTCGCGACCAACACCTCTTCGATTCCCATCACGGAAATCGCGGCGAAGACCCAGCGGCCCGACAAGGTCGCGGGCATGCATTTCATGAATCCCGTCCCTCTCATGAAGCTCGTCGAAGGCATCCGCGCCTTGCAGACCAGCGACGAGACGTTCCGCCTGGTGCGCGAAGTCGCCGAGAAGATGGGAAAGACCTTCATCGAAGCGCAGGACGCTCCCGGTTTCGCCGTCAATCGTATCTTGATGCCCATGATCAACGAAGCCTTCTTCGCCCTTCAGGAGTCCCTCGCGTCGCCGATGGATATCGATGAGGCCATGAAGCTCGGTTGCAACTTCCCCATGGGACCGTTGCAGCTCGCCGACTACGTCGGTCTCGATATTTGCCTCGCGGTCTGTGAAGTCCTGCACCGCGACCTAGGGGACAAGTACAAGCCCGCGCCGCTGCTTCGTAAGTATGTCGCCGCCGGCTGGACCGGCAAGAAATCGGGACGGGGAGTCTATGAATATTGAGCCCGCGCCTCGGCTCGAGCTCGATAACTTCGTGGGAGAGGATGTGCTTCTCTCCCAGGTGAGAAGCTATGAGGGGAAGCCCATTCCTCTCGTGACTCTGGTGGCCTCCGTCGAAAGCCTTTCGCGCGTCCGTACGACTTTGCTGGAGCTGAGATCGCTCAATATCTCCGCGCTGCTTCTGCTTACGCCCGCGTCCGTGCCTTTTACCGACGACGAGCTGGAAGTGGTTTTTACTTTCCTCAGAGATTGGGACCAGCTCATTCTCAATAATTTCCTGGAGCTTTGCCGGGATCGCATTCCGGCGGCTTACCTTTCGCTTTTGCAGACGGAAGCGAAAATCGAGCTCAAATGGTTTCAGGAGTGGCAGATTGCCACTTCCGACACGCGCATTCATAAGTACCCGACGCTTCCGTGGCGCAGTTACATCCGTAAAATCGTGCGCGAGAACTACAAGTTCGCCACTACCTTCTTGCCGCTGGTTGAGCCGGAAGTACTGCAAGCGAATGCCGCCGAAACCCAAAGCGTGATTCAGGCTTTTCTGGAGGCTAAGAAAAAAGTGGTTTGTATCTTTCCGAAACGATGGGGCAAGCAATGAGCGACCGTCCCATTCGCGTTCTCGTCGCCAAGCCCGGTCTCGACGGCCACGATCGCGGTGCCAAAGTGCTCGCGCATTCGCTGCGGGACGCCGGCATGGAAGTGATCTACACCGGCCTCCATCAGACGCCCGAGATGATCGTGAACTCGGCCATTCAGGAAGACGTCGACGTCGTGTGCATCAGCATTCTTTCGGGCGCCCATCAGCGCGTTTTCCCGGAAGTGATGCGCCTCTTGAAAGAGAAGGACGCGCTCGACATCCCAGTCGTCGGCGGAGGCATCATTCCCGATAGAGACATCCCGGCTTTGAAGGCGGCTGGCGTAAAAGAGATTTTCACGCCCGGCTCCGCTCTTAGCGCTATCGTCGATTTCATCAACCAACTCGTCCGCACTTGATGCTTCTCGCGCGCGCCCTGTTGCTCTTTTCCATTTTTGCCGTGCCGCTTTTTGCTCCGACCGGCGTGACCGGGTCGGTCGGTGCGATGCGCTGGTTTGGTACGAAAAACGTCACCATCGATAAGACCATCGGGAGGGGCACCACAGCGGATGTCGTGCCCATTCAGGGGGAAGGCATTTCGGATAACCGCGTCGTCAAGCTCTACCGCTGGGACTTGACCGAGCTCGGCCCCCGGCCCGAGGGCGCCAATATTTCCGATCCGGTACTTTTGAATCTTTTGAACGGATACGAGCACGTGCGGGCGGTGCTTGGCGATGAGGCAATAGCGGTGGATGGGGTCATCAACTGGAATAACGGCAATAAGGGCGTCATCCTGGAGCGCCTGCCTTTGGATGCGGAATTCTTCGACGTGAAAGAAGGGTTATCGCGCTCCGAGAACGCCACCTCCGCGACGGTCAAGCACTTTAAGAAGGCCATGGAAAAACTCCGGCTCGCCCGAATCTTTCACAACGATATCCACGTCGCGATTCTCAAGGACGGCTCACTCAAATTTTATGATAGCGATCTCGCGCAGCCCATGGGTAGCCAGGGCGTGCGCTATTGGACGAATGGGCGAGATCCCGATCTCGTCATGAAGGAAGTGACCGAGTCAGGCGTTAGAATCTTAGAGGAAGTGGTCGCCAAAAAGCCCGCCTGTTCGCACTTCGGCGCCATCGCCCCGCCTCACTTCCTAAGGACAAAGCAAGGCTCTCGCGCTCGAATCTCTCAATAAGGAAGCCGGAGCTTACTTTCGGGAGAAAGTGCAGCTGTAGGCGTCTTTCAAGAGCGCGAGCGTCTGAATTTCCTTGAGCGCTTTCAGATAGCGGTTGTACTGGACGGTGAGGGCGCTGATCCATTGTTCTTCGCCCGTCACTTCGTACTTACAAAGGGTCTTTGCCGTCGACTGCGCCAGCTTGCCGAGGTCCGCACCGACTTCGTCGCCGGGGAGGAACGTCTCGTAATATTCGTCGAGGAAAATGCGGATCTGACGGATCTGATCGACCCAAAGGGACTCACAACCGGAGCCCGTGCAGCTGCCGAGCAGGCTGGAGAAACGGTTCAGGCGCCCGCAGAAACGACGGCCAGGTTGATCCGCGCAAGTCAGCGGAGCGGCCGAGGCCAGGGACGCGGACACCAGGAAAAACACAACGAGTAATGGCTTCATGGGACTCTCCTCCATTTGAGACTATCGATCTACTTCTTGAAACCTTCTAGCTCGCCCAGTTCGCCCAGGAAAGCGAGCGCCGTCTTGACGAAACGAAAGGCGTGCGCCTGACTCAAGAACGCCATGGTGTCGTCTTTCGTGTGAAGTCGGCGATTCATGCCGCCGAACGAGGCTTCGAACGGAGTGACGACGGGAATTCCCGCCCGGTGCCAGTTCGCGTGATCGCTGCACGCATAGCCACAGGCGGTATAGCCGACCTTCGCTTCGCCCACGTACTTTTGGATGAGCTGGGCCGTCGTCTTGGTGAGCTCGTCGTTCGTGTAGTCGGTCACGAGATAAATGTCGTTTTGATCCTTCGGGGATTTGTAGCCGACCATGTCCAGTTGCATGGCGGCGCGCACCGACATCTTGTTCTGGGCAAAGTATTGCACGACCCGGCTGGAGCCGACGAGCCCGCGCTCTTCGGCGGCATACCAGATGAAGTAGAGGTCCCTCTTGAACCGGCCTTGAGTGGCAGCCGCGGTGGTCAAAGCTTCCATGACGGCGGCCGCGCCGCTGCCGTCATCATCGGCGCCGGGCTTGTCCTTCGTGTACGTATCGAGATGACCTCCCAAGACGATGCCGCCAAGGGTGGGATCCGAGCCGGGGATCATGGCGACCACCGACGGCTGGGGATACCCTTTGTCCGTTTGAATCATGAGAGTGCGAAAGCCCTGAATGCGCTTGCCCACTTGTTTCGCGTATTGCTCCACGAACTGGGCGGCCTGCACGCCGGTCTCGCTGGTGGCCGAGCGATCGTTGAAACGAGTGAGCTGAGTGAGAAATTCCCAGAACCGTACGGGATTGCCGCTGTCGACGAGACCTACCACTGAAGCGCGCGGCTGAATCCGAAAACCAAAGGTTGGCGTGCGTTGACCCCGCCGAGTGAGCTCTCGCAAGACGATGGCCGCAGGGCTCATGCCCTGGCTCACGGTCCGGCTCACGTCGACGAATCCGCCGCAGGCGCCGAAGTAACGATGCACTTGAGTGCTCCAGCGTTCCACTTCGCTAGACGGGATGCGAACCACGGAGACACCGTCTTGAGTGTAGAGAAGCTGGTCGGGGCGAATAAGCGTCGTTAGTCCGGCAATCGGTTCCAGTAAAAGCAAATGCCTTTCGGAAACGGCCCAAGCCTTTGGTGCCCCGATTCCACAAACCAAAAGCGCCAACAAAAGATTCTGCAGTTGTACCATTTTGCCCCCAATCCTCTAGGAAACGAGAGTGTTTCTCTTCGGGGATCAGATTGTCAAATCGCCAGACCGGGAGTGTGGACAAGCGTTCCAAAGCGTTGGAGAATGCGGCATGCGTCAGGGGTTAGTGGCCGTCACGATTGTCGTTTTTTATCTCGGGATCCTCGGATCTCGCTCTCATATCGTCGCCCATCTCGGAACGGCCATCTGTTTGAGTCCGCGCGTTTTCGAATCGGGCCCCGAACGCTCCGTGCTTCCGCTTCCCGTGCAGGCCGCGCTTTCGTTACTGGATCGGACCGAAGGGGCGGAGTATCGCCTCTCTTCCGGTTTCATGAAGGACGGTCTTCTCATCCAACGCTTAGTGGAATCGGCTTGGCCAAAGCGACAGCGAGACACAGCGCGTTTGTGGATCGGATTACCTTCCGAGTCCTTGCCCGAAGGCTGTACCGCCTCCGACACTGAAAAGGAGGCGCGTCTTGCTCACTGCCTATAGCGCGATGGCGATCGGCTTTTTCTATTTCAGGGGGTTGGGCACTCTTCTATTTCCGCGGGCAAAGGAGAGTCGCGGCGCCGAATGGGCGAGGTCCGCGGGCGAAGAGTTTGCCGCCGGACTTCTCGTGCATCTGACTTTGGCCCTTGTCTCTCCTTCGTTGACGTTTTCGATCGGCGTGGGGTTGGTGGCGAGCGCCGCCGGCTGGTTCCTGAGAAGACCTAGAGTGTGGCGATTGCCTCTCGGCCCCTCGCTTTGCTTATTCGCGCTCTTTTCCCTTTTTCTGATTCGGCAAGTCGCCGAGCCGCTGTCACTTTGGGACGCGCGATCCATATGGTTCCTGCACGCTCGTCTCATTCATTTCGCGGGCGGCGTGGTAACTTCCGACTGGCTCGATCCTTCCGTCACTTGGGCACACAACGACTATCCCAAGCTGCTTCCGGTTCTCGCCGCCAGCGTTTCCAAAGTTTTTGGTTTTTGGAACGACTATCTGCCAAAACTTTCTCTCGGTCTGCTTTTACTGCCAGCCCTTTTGATGCTTCCCGCTCTTTGGGCTTCCCTCCTGGGAGGGGCTTGGTTCACGCTCACTTTGATCTTTCCCGATATTCCTCTTTATACCGAGGGCTACACGGACGGTTTCGTCGCGCTGTACGCCGCAATCGCGGCGCTTCGCCTCTTGCGCTGGGCCCAAGAAGGCGACGAGAACGACCTGCGAAGTGCCTTGTTGTGGCTTGCCGTTTGCGCCTGCCTCAAAAACGAGGGGGTTTTAATTGCCGCCGTGCTTTGTGGCTCGGCTCTCGTCGTCAAACTGCGAAAGCCTGGCTCGCTAGCTGGCCTCATTTATTGGATACCTTTCCTGGTATGGTCCCTCGAGAAAAAAATCTGGGGACTGGATAAAATTGATCCGCTGATTCGTCCCGGGTTTTTTAGCCGAGTCGGTGCGGAACTCGCCCAAGGGAGTCTGAGTGTACTTCTTCCTGATCTAGTCTCTGCCGGGCATCTTGGCCTGGCATGTATCGCTCTTTTGATCTCGGCGTTCTGGACGGATCGCAGGGCGGTCGCCTATTTCGCGGGTGCTACCGCGCTCTATCTGTTCGCCCTCTGCCTCGTCTATCTTGGCAGCCCTTACGGATTTGCCTGGCATGTGAAGACGAGTCTGGACCGCACCATTCTGGTGCCGAGAGCACTTTGCTTCGCGGGCATCTACTGGAGCATCGTCTTCAGGGTCCAGACGGCGAGGAGCGACTGGCCGAAGGGCAGCTTCAGCCGGTTGTGGATGA
>JAYUGC010000154.1:0-24274 GCA_043767805.1 Pseudomonadota bacterium
GCCCGCAAATATGCCTACCACGTCTTTTTCTCGCGCATGATTCCCGTGCCCTTTCTCAGAACTCAAAAAGACAACACGATGGAAGTGGCGCTCGATCGGCTGGAGCGGCTAGGGCCGAGCCATTTCCCGGGACTCGACGTCATTTGCGACGGCATTCTCAAAGGCACTCCGTTCGTGCATCGCCCGAAGCCCTTGGTCGCTGAGGGACAGGCCGCCAGTTTGTCCCCGGTACCGGCGTGAGCGCTCGGGAGCTGACTATTCTCACCGTCTGTTTTGGCTCCGCGCCGTGGATCGAGCTGAATCAATCGCTTTATCAGGAAAAAAATCCTGATCTGCCCGCTTCGTGGATCGTCGTTGAGAACGATGCCTCGCCTTGCGGAAACGGAAAAAGCTTTACCCGCATTCCAGGTCCTCCGTCTTTTCCGGCGGGTCCTTCCAGCGCAAGCCTGCACCACGCGGCGGGAATTCGCGCCGGGATCAAAGACGTGCGCTCCCGCTTTCTGCTCGTCCTGGACCCCGACTTTTTTCCGATGATGCCGGAATGGGCGGGTAAATCGATCGAGCATATGAAGGCTCACGAGCTCGCCGCCTTCGGCACGCGCTGGGAGAGCGGCGACTTCACGAAACCCAAAGGCTTTCCCTCCCCGCATTTTTGTCTCATCGACACCGAGCGGCTACCGCTCGCTTTTCTGGATTTTTCTCCCGATCCGGTGGCGACCGAGCTGTCCCGGCCGTGGAAGACAGCCCTCGACCGGTTTTCCGAAGTATCGGGAAAGCGAAGACTCACCCAGTGGCTCAGGCGAAGACTTCTTTCCGGATCGAGCCACGACACGGGCGTGCGACTCGCCAAGCAGTTTCGGCAAGCCCCTGATTTGAAGATTGAATTTCTGGATGTAGTTAGGAGCGAGGACGCCGGGACCCCGGAGTATGACTCGATTTTCTGGGGAGAAAGCCCCTTTGCCCTGCACCTAAGGCAGGTCAGGGCCCGGGATCGTGGACCGGGCTGGACCGAAGCGTCGGGCAGAAATCTGGTCGAGAAAATGGCCGAAAACCGAGGCGGCAACAGCCCTTCCGGAGGGCGCAATCGGGTTGATCGCCCTATACTTTTGTGATGTAGTCCCGAGCAAATTCAGGGGTAATTTTGGAGTTTTTCGAGACATTTAGGAAGCTTCCGGGGCGCAATCCTTTGACCCGCGCGGCCAAGTTGCTGGCGCGATTTTCTCAGCAGATTGAAGAGCTGAAAGCTACCCATGCCGACGCCATCGCCGCGCTTCGCGCCGAGACCCTTAACCTGGCAAATTACACCAAGTCCGATCACCGCCAGCTTTCCAAAGCGACGCGGGAGCTGCAGGAGCAAAGTTTCGCCTACGCGTTCAAGGCGGCCAAGCTCGAGCCCCCCGCTCCCGAAGGCCAGCTCCGCCGCGTGCTCGACGCTCAGAATTTAAAGATGGTCGATATCGGCGGAAGAGGCGGCCCGCTTCCTTCGTTCCGCCACGCGGCCCCGTTCACGGACCTCTTCACCATCGATCCCGATCCGCAAGCGGCGAAGCAGCTCGAATCCGAGCCGAGCGTAAAGCTTTGGCGCTCGGCGAAGATCGTTCCGGAAGCCATCGGACCCGAGACGGGAACCGTTAAGCTCAACGTAACCCGAGATCCCGGCCTCAGCTCCGTGCTGAAACCCAATTTTCCGGTCATCGAGCGCTACTTCTCCCGCGAAGGCTGGGAAGTGGTGAAAGAGCTGGAAGTGCCGTGCCTGACTTTGGACGCGGCGGCCTCAAAATACGGGTTTACGGACGCCGCCATGTTGAAGCTCGACGTTCAGGGTTACGAGCTGGAGATTTTGAAGTCCGGCCCCGAGCTGCTGAAGCAGGTCGATGCGGTTTACGTCGAGCTGGAGTTTCTCCCCTTCTACGAAGGGCAGCCTCTCTTCGGAGACATCGATAGTTTCCTGCGCGAGCGTGGCTTCGCACTCATCGATTTGAAACGCTCCTTTTTCCGCCGGACGAATCGCGTCCCCGCCTCCTATTCGAAGCGTGAGCTCGTATGGAGCCATGGGCTTTATCTGCGCGTTGGGGATCCGCTGCTCGAGAATCTCACGGAAGCGCAGGCGCGGCGGCGTTTCGCCGTTTACACCGCCCTGGAAGAGTTCGACCTCGCCGTGAGCGTCCTCGAAGACAAACGCCTGGAGACTCTGTTCGAGGCGGATTTCGGCAAGGATCTTTTGCGGAGTTTGAGAGACCACGCCTTCGCCGTCGGAGAAACGTATTTCCGTACGTCTCCGGAGACGCGCAAGGTCTCGCTCTACCCCGAGGCTTATACGGATCGATACTGGGAACGCTGACTTAGAAAGGTAACTACATGGACCTGCACACCGAGCCTACAGACAAGGCCAAAACGACGGCGAAGACGACGAAACCCGCGACGCACGAAACTGACAAAGATTATTCCAACTACGTTTGGGTGCGCGATGAGGTTCTTGGAGTTTTGAGACAGCAGAAGCTGGACGGCATCGCCGCTCCGAGCGAGTACTGGTCCGAAGAGCTGGCCGGCTTCGACTATATGCTGGAAGCGAGCCCGCTCCTCTTTCGGAAACTGCGGCAGCAGAGTTACCACCTGACGGGAATCAAGCATTACGAGTACCGCTCTTCCCAGACCAAGCTCAGAGACACTTTCGCGCTGAAACTCGCGGAGCTGAAGAAAGCCGACAAGACGGGCCTCTTCATTCCGGAAAGCCCGGCGCTCGGCGGATTCGGCCACACTATCGACGGACAACTCGTCAACATCGACACCCTGAAATTTTACGAAAGCCTCATCGCCCTCGATCGCGGCGGAGTGCTGGAGAAACTCAAAGCCAATCCCCGCTCTCTCGTGCTCGAGATCGGCGCCGGCTGGGGCGGCTTCGCGTACCAGCTGCTAAAGACCTGTCCGAACACCACCTATGTGGTCGTGGACTTCCCCGAAGTGATTCTTTTCTCGGCCTCTTACCTGAAGACGATGTTCCCTGGGAGCCGGGCCCTCGTCGTGAAGAATGAAGCGGACAAGAAGGAGCTGCAGGCGAACGCCCGTGACTACGACTTCATCTTCATCCCTCAGGAGAAGTTCAACGACGTCTGGGATCAGCCGGCTGATCTGGCCGTCAATATGGTCTCGTTCCAGGAGATGACCTCCGAGCAGGTCGACAACTACGCCAAGCACCTCGCCGAGACCGGCACCAAATGCCTCTATAGCCACAACCGGGACAAATCAAAGCATAACGCCGAGATTTCCGCCGTTAGTGAAATCCTCGCGCGCCACTTCGAGCTCAAGCGGATCGCCTTTCTCGACGGCGACTACACCAATTTCAACGCGAAAGTGGCCAAGGGGAAGAAAGCGCCTCCGCCGCCCGCGCAGAATAAAATCCAGCTTCTGACGAAGAAGGTGGCGAATCGTTACCGCCGTTTCGTGAAAGAGAAGCTGCTGGGCGAGGCGGCGCCTCCCGTACTCCCGAAGGGACCGAAGCCCGGCACGGAATGGATGCTGTACCGGCATCTCATCGGGGCGCCGCGAAGCGCTCCGTCGAACGCATGAGGGGCTCTGAGCTCACTATTCTGTCCGTCTCTTTCCGGTCGGAGTCGCTGCTGGAGAGAAACCTCCGGCTCACGGCGGAGCTGAACCCACGCACGCCCCACGACTGGATTATCGTGAACAACGAGGCCGCGCCTTTGCCGAAGCTGGAGGCCGCGGCTCGCGACACGGGCATTCCCCTTCGGCTTATCGACGGGCCTCCTCCCATTCGCACCCAACACGATGCGGGAAGCTACCACCACGCGACCGCTCTGATGGCCGGGCTGAAAGAAGTGACCGGTCGTTTTCTGCTCATTCTCGATCCCGATTGCTTCGTCCTTAAAACTGACTGGATCCCCTGCGCCCTTCAGCGGATGAAACAGGAGTCTCTCAGCTTTCTCGGCTCGCCCTGGGATCCGGTGAATATTTCGAAGCATCAGGGTTTTCCGAGCGTTCACTTTCTATTGATCGACCTGGAGAAAGTTCCCCGGGCGCTGCTCGACTTCACTCCGGATCTTCCCGAGACGGCCGACACGCGCAAACGCATCGACTGGCTGAAGGACAAGTTCCTGGGCACGTCCCTTTTCCCCTGGGCCGAGATCGTTCGTATCGGGCTCGGCTTTCGATCCAGTCGCGATACCGGCTTCCGGATGTTCGAGCGGTTCAAGGATTCGGAGGAGCATCGGATCGAGCTTTTGAAAATGGCTCTTCCCAAAGAGAAAATGCGGCGGCTGGAAGACATCGCTAACCGCGTGCCGAGGCCTTTGAAGCGCCCCGCTCATTATCTTTTGAAAAAAACGCTGAGCCACGGGAAGGCGACGCCCGAGTCGCAGCTCAAGCTGACCTTGAAGCTTTTGGGCTCTCGCGATCTTCGGTTCGAATGGGACGAGTTTCTGTGGGAAGGAAAGCCTTTCGCGGTCCATCTCAGACGTGTGCTGCTCTCCCATCGTTCCGCCGCCCACTTTCAGTACGATAACGAAGCCAAGGCGAGTCTTTTTCTGGACACTCTGATTCGGCATCGCCGCGCTCCGGAGGCATCCGCATGAAAAGACCTATCGCAGTCCACGTGCTTTCAAAGACCGCCAAGCGGTGCTACTGGTCCGACCTCGCGCTCGCCGACGTGAAACAACGCCTCGCTATCGAGAATGCATTGGGTGTCGAGACGAGAACCGTCTACATCCAGGACGAGTTTCTCGCCGACAGAAATGTCACCCACGTTTTCCTCGAGCAAACCGAAGCCAATCCCCATTGGATGACGGCCGTTCGAAAAGACTTTCCCAAGGCGAAAGTGTTTCTGCGCCTTCACCCTGGAACAGATTCTCCGGTGGTGTCCCCTTCCCGCTTCGGCCGCTGGTTCGCTCCGAAGACGCATCGCCAGCTGGCTCGGGAATGCGACGCGATGCTTGGCCTCAGCGACACGGAAACGCACCGGTATTGGCGCAAGCTCGCTCCGTCGAGCGATCCCTTTCGCACGATCTCCGTGCCCTATCTGGCTCAGGGGACCGGCACGCACACGAAGCGCGCCTTGGCCGTGGCCGACGCCGCCTTTCATGGCACTGCGAATCCCGCGCTGACCGAGCTCCTGAAGAAAACCTTAACCGGAAGGTTTGAGAGCTGCGAAGTGGTATCCAAAGCCTGGATGCTGGGTGATTTTCAGGGACTGGCTTTGCTCGATCCGAAAAGCAAGGGGTACCTGCCGGAAGTCATGGGCCGCGTGGCCGCCAGACTGCCGGTCTGGCTGACTTACCCTCTCTATGACGAGCTTCCTCTCGAACTGAAAGCCTATTGTCAGCCGCTCTCCGAAGTTCCGACCGCCGAGGAGATTGAGTCGGGGCTAAAGGCCGAAGCCATGAAGACTTCCTACGATCCAATCGCCGAGCTCGATGCCAGGGTCAAGACGGCTCTTTCCTGGATCTACGAGAAAGCATCTTTCCAGCGGGAATCTCCCTAGCTATACAGGTAAATATGTTAACCGAGCTTCAGGGACTTCTTTCCAAGGCTAGATCGAGGCTTCCCTTTCCTCCGAAGAAACGGAAGCTGAAAATCGACAGACCTCCGCTCGACCTCGCAGCGATCAGGAGCTTCCTGGAAGTGGCCACCTCGCTACCCCAAGGGGGCGCGTTGCAGTCAAAGGCGCACATCGCCGGTGCTACGCGGCTCGTTCAGGCCTTGGGACTTCCTTCCCACCACGACTCACAGAAGAACTGGGACACGCTGAAGATCCTTAACTATCTGCTTTCTCACGTCGATATCAGCGCGCCCATTCTGGACGCTGGCTCGGGCTCGAGAAGCGCGATTTTGGGTTGGCTGTACGAAGTGGGGTACCGAAATCTGTTTGCTTGTGACAGAGCACCGGTAAAGAGAAAGTTTTACACGTGCCGGAACATTCCCTTCACCGAGCAGGATCTCACCTCGCTGTCCTATCCGGATGAGCAGTTCGCCGCGGTCACTTCCATTTCGGTAATCGAGCATGGGGTCGACCTGGGTAAGTTCTTCGCCGAAACGGCGCGGATACTCAAGCCCGGTGGCTGGCTTCTCGTCTCCACCGATTATTGGCCCGAGACCGTCAACTGCGCGGGAATCTTCCCCTACGGCGAAGGGAACGGCGAAATGAAGATATTCAATCGGCAGGAAATCGAGAAACTCCTTCGCCTGGCCAAGAAGCATGGCCTGGAACTCGCGGACACCGTCGACCTCGCGGCGACGGAAAAATCCGTCCGCTGGGAAAAAGTCGACAGAGATTACACGTTTCTCTTCTTGCCCTTCTGCAAGCGCGCCAGTCAGGAAGCCTAGTTACGGTGCTCTTCCGAACCTTCCGGGAAGGTTTCGCGTGTCCCGCCAGCTCGAGAACCCGGGGTCTTTTCCCAGGTACTCGTTCGCCTATTTTGGCCGCCGACCCAGTCGTACTCTCCGTCTACGATCACGATTTTCCGATGGTTTCTGAAGTGGGAAGGGAGCGAATTTGGGGGCCGCTTGTAACGGAACTGCGTCGATATATCTCGCCGCAGGTGACGTAATTTCCGTGTATATTTATCACAACGCAGGCGTGAATATTATTTTGAGCGGCTCAGATGTGCTCAATTGGATAGATATTAATAAAATCGCTGATTGAGCGAATTGGAGAGATAGCAGTTCGCGGCGGTGACCAAGTTGAGTCACCGCCGGGACGCGCGCTGCGAGAAAATCCAACGGTCAACCAATATGAGCCGGCTGATAGAGACCGTTGAGAAGGTAATTTACGAAGAATTTGTTTTCAGAGGAAGAAAATCGGGAGAGCGCGGGGCGAGCTCTCTTTCCAAAAACAGGAAACGCGGTTGAAAATGGAGAGAGGTAATGTAGGAATAGAAGGTACCTAGATTTTTCTCCTGGCCTACTTCCGAAGTGGTAGCAGTTACTCGTGTCAACGAAAGCCAAATCTCCTCTTTTTCCTGTGAATTCCACCCAATCTCTTCTTGGAACAAATCTTAGGACCTCGGTATCATCAAGCCTTTTCTGATAACTAAGATGGCCACCGCGAGAACGAATTTCCTGCGTCTTATCAAGAGGCAGAAAAGTTAGTGGGGAGTTCAATTCAGTAACATCTCGAATTGGTATGAATATTTTTACTTGCTTAAACCCCTCTGGATCAACGTGGAACAATTGAGATTCGCCGATTTGTTTGTCATTGGGGGAAAAGAGAATTCTTAGCGACCCTAAAACAGGAAAAACGCCGAGATAGGCAGTAACTATTTCCAGTATAGATGGGTGGCTCGCCAATTTGAAGATGGACGACTTATTACTAAGATAATGGGTGAAAGGGATGTGCTTTATTGGATTGTTAATTGTCTTGCCGACCTCTTTCAAGAACAAACCTCTTTCCTCTTTATTAAGACGTTCAAGCGAAGTAGGTTGGGCTAAGTACTGTTCATAGCCTTGAATTGCCTCATCACATTCCCTTAAAGCATTTTCGACCAGGTCGGGGACAGAAGACTTCGTAATGAGGTATCCGTTCGAGAGGCGTTTTCCGTGGATTTCCGTTCCTATTTCTGTGTCATGAAGCCTAAGGAATTTTCTCCTAACGAGAAGGTTTTCCGCGAATTGCCGCGGCCGAGCAGCTCTAGACAAGCCTTCTAGAAATATTCGCAATTTTCTGGGTACGACTTTTCCTCTGGTGGCTCCGGAAAAATCTGGGATTTCTTTGACACTATTAAAGAGGAAAAACCGCATTTGTCGCCAAAATATTGCTCTTCGGCCTGAAACAGACAGCTCTTGCGAACTCATTTCTTCCTTTCAAATATGCTGCGGAGTTTTGCCAGTATTCGCGGTGACGTCAACCTCGAGCTGGGTGAGCGCGCGCGACGCGTCCAGAAGGGCATGGCCCATACAAAATGCGACATGCTTACGACGACCGGCAATAGAGCCGGCGACGTAAGCTTCAAGGCTTTGCTCAACGATCCGACGAAATATCCTTGCCGCCGGTCTGACGTCATACATTACTGGAAAAAGGATTCGTTCACCCAGTTTCTCCGACTGAGTTCGGATACAAGAACAAACGTTATGGCGGACCTTTTGCTTTCACCAGAATCTCTGAAATCAAAAAGAAACAATTGCTCATGCTGCAACTCTGACTGCCGTTCGTTTAGCTAGTTGACGCCAGCCGACTGGAGCCGGCGGTTACCGCAACACCGCGGCTCAAGGCTTTGGGAACGGCGGCGGCAACCTCCTCGGCCGGCATTCCTTCCCCCAATAGACCGATGGCCAAACTCTGGACTTCGCCGGCGGAACGAGACAAGCCGTGAGGGCGCACGAAGCTCGTAACGAAGCGCTGGCGATTCGCCTGCTTCGGATCCTTGCCCGCGATGACCTGGCTGATTCTCGCAAGGCTATCGGGCACCCCTTTTTCGACGTACAGCACGTCGGCATTGAGCAGATGCTGAAAATGATTTGCCTTGTCCTGAGTCGCCTCGTATTGGCTCACCGCCAGCGCAATGGACGGGCTATCGACGATAACAGCCTCTAGCATCGCTGAAGTATTGATACCTATCGTAAGCGCGGCCTGGCTCAAAGAGAGATAGAGGTCGCGCACGGATTCGACGCTCTCGGGCACTCCCAGCTGAAACTCGAAAGGCGGCTTCGGCCAAAGGAACACATTGGGCTCTTTTAGCCCGAGGTAAGCTTCGAAATTGGCCGGATGAGGACGAGCCAATATCTGCAGACGATTGAGCTTCGGATCGTCACTGGCCGCCAAAGCCCGAGCCAGATCCCGGATGAGCCAGGTTTCGTCGGGCGCGATATTCTTGGAAGAGCCCAAATACGTGAGGAAGGGACGCGTCTCGTCCATGCCGATGCGCTGGCAATAGGCGACCAACTCTTCTTTCGGGACACAAGCCTGCGAAAACCATTTGTCGAAAAAGGGAGAGCCCGAATTGAGGCAACGGCTAGGTGAAATCCCATGGATCCGGATCGCCTCGTCGGCATGGGCCTGATTCCACGCAAGCACGAGGCTCGGTTTTACGTGCATCAAACCCTTCGTGGTCAGGTTGTCCCAGCTCAGCACCGGCACGGCGGTGGGAATTCCCATGGCCTTGGCGGCCTTCACGTACTCGACCTCTTCCGAGAAGCGCATGTCGACTGGGGAAGCAACGACGACGTCCGGCGAAAGCTTCTTGAGAAACTGAACGATTTTGGGATCGGCCGGAACGAAGGACTCCACCGCGCGCACACCCAAGTCGAACAGCCGGCTCCCAATGATCTGCCGAAGCAATGCGCCGACCCGGCGGCGAGCAAGGCGCGTTTGCATGGGTTTCGAAAGGTAGCTGCGCCACCGATTCAAATAGAAAGCAGACTGCTCTTTCCGGCGCAGATAGCTGGAGTAAGACCGGAGCTCTCTCAAAGGAAATAGGAACTTGCGGTAGCCGTCTTTTCTCAATACCGCCCACTGAAACGGGGCGACCCCGCGCTTTGCAATCCAGGCGTTCACATGTTCGGTGGAGCGCTCGCGGCTCCAACGGGGATCGAAAACCAAAGTCAGCTCGCAGCCGCGGTCCACCAGACCGTCGAGAGTCGTCACGTGGTACGGGAAATGCGCCAAAGAGCGCATTACGTAAATCACTCGCACCTTTTTTTCCTGCGCCATACTCAAATCTCCCAATCGCGAAACCGAAACAGCCTACACCGGGACCCGCTCAGGCTCCAAGCCTCGAAGCTTCGTCTGCGGGGCCTCACTCAAGCCAACCAAAAGCTCGGTCAGAGCCGATGCCGCGGTGGCTCCGGCGGACACTTTCAGGCCCTGAGGCCGGACCAGACGGAGGACCAGTTCCAGACGGGCGCCGGCCTTGGTATCGCCCGCTCCTTGAAAATGGCGCTCTAACCAGCAAACGGCTGCTTTCGGCCCGTCCACGATTTCCAGAGCGTCCGACTTGAGCAACTCCTGAAAGTGCTGGGCGTCGGCTTGCGTGCCCCGGCGGCTTTCCTGAAGCCAGCATAAGCACGGGTGATCCAACGCCACCGCGTCCATCATTCCAGTCGTGTTGATCCCGAGCGTGGTTTCGCTGAAGATCACGCTCGCCACGAAATCCGCGCGGCTCGACGCCGAGTCGGGAAGCACGCCTTCCCGCGGCCATACGGCGACGCCCACGCGACTTAGCCCCTGAAAGGCAGCCCCGTTGGCGGGATGAGGACGAACTAAAATCTGCAGCTCCCTTACGCGCGCCTCGGCGCTGGTGGAAAAAGCGAGGGCGAGCGCTTCGACACTCGGTTTTCCCGAGGGCTCCACCGCGGGCGAGGAGCCGAGATAAAGGAGATAGGGCCGCGCGGGATCCAACCCCACGTGCGCGCAGAAGGCATTTCGGTCGAAAGCGGAGCGGTCGATCTCCCACCACTTGTCGAAAAACGGAGAGCCCGTGACTCGAACGCGAGCTTCACTAATCCCGTGAAGCTCCACGGCCTGACGGCGGTGCTCCTCGTTCCAGACCAGCACGCGGTCGGCGTACGGCGGAAGCAGACCCTTCGTCGATAGATTGTCCCAGCTATGCACGGCGACCGCGTTCGCAATCCCAAGCTTGCGGGCTCCCTTCACGTACTCGAGCTCTTCCGACTGAGCGTGGTTCGTCGGCGAAGCGACGACGAGAGAAGGCTGAAGACGTTTCAGATGTTCCACGGCGCGGGAATCGGCCGGCAGAAGCTGCTCGAGCCACTGCAGAAACGCATCCACCCCGGGCACTCGTAGCGCAAAGTCCACGGGAAACCACCGTGCGAGACGGCGGGACCAGGGCATCAGGTTCCCCCGCCACCGCTCCCGGTAATAAGACGATTGGCCACGCCGGCGAAGGTAAGAGCCGTAACTTCGGAGCTCTCGCAGACCGACCGTAAAAGCGGCGAGCCTGTTCCAGAGCCTTCCCGCCACCCATTCGATCGTCACCCGTCCCCCTGTCGACAGGATCAGCTCGCGGCAGGCGAGGTCGTTCACGTCCTTGGGATCGGTGGAAGGAATCAGCACCGTGACCTGATACCCCTCGTCGACGAGCGCGCGAATGGTGGAAGCCTGGTAGGAAACTACTTTGACCCCCTCCAGTGCGAACAGAACGTGGCGGCCGGAAGTCGCTGTCATCCGTTCCTGTCCCGGAGGAGAGTTTCGGCGAGGACGAAGTCGAGAGGCAGATTGATGTCTACCGACTCCTCTTCGCTCATCGGGAACGCGAGCACGTTTTTTCCGATGGTCGTCTTGGAACGATAGATGACGCTCGGCCGGGTGATGTAGATCGAGGCGTTCTGAATCCAGATCTCAGGCAGCTGCTGATACGCGAGCGTGTGCTTCTGCGAGCCGACGCCGCCGACGTAAGGATGGGCAAGCTTGCCCCTCACGGTCCACATTTTGTACGGGTGCTCAGCGCACTTGCGAATGGATCGGAGCGACTCGGACTTCGGATTGGCGAGCATCTCGCGGATCGCGCGGTCGATGGACGCGCTCTTTCTGAAAGGCGTCGTCGGGTAGAGGTTCACGATGAGATCGGCCTCGTACCCTTCATTCTCTTTCAGCCAGTCGAGCGCGTGCCGGTGGAACTCGTACTCGGTGGAGCTGGAGCCGGCGAGATCCTTCGGACGCAGAAAAGGGACGTCCGCGCCGTATTTTCTCGCCGCTTCGGCAATGGCCGGAGCGTCGGTGGAGACCACCACACGGGTCACGAGCCTAGACTTAAGCGCGGCCTCAATCGTGTACGCGATGAGGGGCTTGCCGCCCAGATCCCGGATGTTTTTGTTCTTCACGCGCTTGGAGCCCGCACGCGCGGGAATGAGCGCGAGAACTTCGGGCCGCCGGGATGTGCGTGCGCGCGCCATGGATTATCTGGTCTCGGCGATACGGCCCGCGAGCGTGCGGCCGTCGAGCTTGTGGGCGCTAAGCGCTTCCCAAGGCGTACCGCAGGCCGGGAAGCCTTCGACGCCGAACTTTTGGAAGCGGATGTTTTTCAGCAGATCCTTCTCGTTCAGAAAAGCGAGGAGCAAATCGCCCAAGCCTCCCGTGGGAGAGTGATCGTCGACCACGTAAAGGTGCTTGCAGCCCGCGAGCTCGGATTTCAGCCAGTCGAGGTCGAAGCGGTTCAGCCAAGGCATGTTGACGACCTTCACGCTCAGCTTCTTCTGATCTTTCAGAATTTCCTGAGCGAGCAACGCTTCGTTCAGCATCACGGGCCCATAGGCAAAAAGTACGGTGTCTTCACCCGGGGTGAGCGCCACGCCCCGACCCGGGGATACGCGGTAGCCCGACGGGAGCGGGATGAGCCGCGGGGACGGACCAATGTTTACGCGCATCATCACGGAATGCTTGCTCTCCAAGACCGCCCAATGCGTCAGCTGACGAAGCTCTTCGCCGCTCGACCCTTGCACGATGGTCATGTCCGGAAACGCGGAGAAGAGAGAAATGTCGCGGATGGCCTGATGAGATTTTCCCGGACCGGCGGGAATAAGCCCGGCGTAGTGACAGGAGAAAATCATCTTATTGCGCTCGGTGAGCGCGTTGTAGATCTGCTCATTAGCGCGTGCCGCGAGGAAGTTCGCAAACGAGTGCATGATGGGCACGAAACCCTGGAGCGCGAGACCGCTTCCCATGGAAACCATGTCCTGCTCGGCAATTCCCATTTCGAAAAAACGCTTCGGGTACTTGTCCTCGAACTTGCGAAGGCGGCAATCAAGAGACAGATCGGCGTCGAGCACGACGAAATCCTTGTCCTTCTCCGCGAGCTCCATGAGCGCGTCGCCGTAAGCGTCGCACAGGAACTCTCCGCTCATCTTCGCCACTGGCCGCGCTTCGACCGCGGGCTCTTTGCGCGAAGGCGTGCCGAGGCCGAGACGTTTCCACTCGGACTGAACGCCTTCCCAAAGCTCGTCGTAAGCGCGGGTGTAGGACGCGTCATCGGGCGCGCCGGAGTGCCACTTGTAGAAACCATTGTTCGCCGGAAGCGCCGTCGGGTGTTCCATGAAGGAAATGCCCCGGCCTTTGATAGTGTCGGCGATGACGAACTTCGGCTTGTCGTCGAACTTGCGCAACGTCGTGAAGGCTTTTTCGAGCTGGTCGTAGTCATGGCCGTCGATGCGAACCACTTCCCAGCCGAAGGACGCGATCTTCTTGTCCAGATCGCCTAAAGAATTGATGCGATCGATGTAGCGATCGCTCTGCAGCTTATTGTGATCCATCACCACGGTGACGTTGTGCTGCTTTTGCGAAACAGTGCTCTGGAGCGCTTCGAAATTCTCGCCTTCCTGAAACTCGCCGTCGCCCGTCATCACGAAGACGCGGCCTTCCCAGCCGCGCATCTGCTTGGCGGTCGCCATGCCGCGGGCTTTCGAGATACCCATGCCAAGCGATCCGGTATTGGCTTCGATGCCAGGGATCTTGGTATCGGGATGGCCATCGAGACCGCCCAAACGGCGCAGCGCCAAAAACTTTTCCTCGGGGATGAGGCCGAGCGAATAAAGGACCGCGTACTGCCCGGGAGCGTCGTGCCCCTTCGACGAGAAGTAGATATCGCGATCGGGGTGCTTGGGACCCTTCTCCTTCACGTTCAAGTGCCGGTAGTACATGTAAATGACGATATCCATCGCGCTTAAGGAAGAACCGAGGTGACCGCTTCCGGCGCGCTTTACTTCGAAAAGCGTATTGAGGCGGGCCATTTTGGCGATGAGCTCCAGCTGCTCTTTCCAGTTGAGCTTAGCCGCCGCGACTTTTTCGAATTCCTCTTTCGGAATGAATTTCATTTCCATAGCGTTCTCCCGTTCAAATCCGCCGCCCTCAAACTCCCGAGGGATCGACGACGTGGTAAATCACTTTTACGTTTGAATAGACGTCCAAAGCTTCCGGACCCGGCTCGCGGCCGCCGTTGCCGGACGCTTTGACTCCGCCAAAAGGCATGTGAGGCTCGCTGCCGTGCGTGCCGCCGTTGACGGTCGCCACACCAACCTGCACCCGCCGCGTGAACTCGAGCGCGCGGTTGTAATTGCGGGTGTGGATCGAGGCGGTGAGGCCGTAATCACAATCGTTCACCAAGGCGATGGCTTCCTCGAAGCCCTTTACCCGATAGAGATTGGTGATAGGGCCGAACAATTCCTTGCGCGAGACTTCGTCGTCCGCCGAGAGGCCTTCGATCACGGTCGGTGCCAAGTAGTAACCGCCCTTGTGGCTCGAGTCTTCGAGACGCGCGCCACCCGAGGCGTACTTCGCGCCGCGTGATTTGGCGCCCGATAGCGCGGTCACCATATTGTCTAACTGGCGCTGATTGATCACTGGGCCGAGATCGTCCGCGTCAGTGCAACCAACTTTAAGCTGCGCGACTTTCTCTACCAGACGCTTACGGAACTCGTCGTAAACGGCATCGAAAACCACGAGACGGCTTGAGGCCGCGCACCGCTGGCCCGCATTGCTGAAAGAGGAAAGAAGCGCCCACTTCACGGCGTTATCGAGATCGGCGTCATCGCAAACGACGAGCGCGTTCTTGCCGCCCAGCTCGAGACAAACTTTCGCCAGACGCTCGCCGCCTACTTTCGCGATTTGGCGGCCGACATTCGTCGAGCCAGTGAAGCTAAGGAGAGAAATTGCGGGGTTCTCGACGAGCGCCGCGCCGACTTCGTGCCCATACCCGTGCAGCACGGTAAGCGCGCCGTCCGGCAAACCGACTTTGGTCAGAATGCGGGACAAGATCCACGCGGTGAAAGGCGTGTCTTCCGAAGGCTTCAAGATGGCTGCGTTGCCGCAAACGAGAGCGGGAAAGACTTTCCAGGCGACGTTGGCAATCGGCGTATTGGCCGCCGTGATGAGCGCGCAAATGCCGACGGGCTCGCGAACGACACTCGGATACCGATTGGGCTGCGCGCTGACCGTCGTGCGGCCAAAGAAACGCTGACCTTCCCCGGCCATGAAAAGCGCGAGCTGAATGGCTGCTCCGGTTTCACCAAGCGCATCCTTCACGGACTTTCCGGTCTCCAAAGCGACGAGCTCCGCGATTTCCTGGCGGCGGGCTTTCATCTCGTAAGCGGCATCGAAAAGAATTTCCGCGCGGCGCACGGGCGTAAAGGCCGACCAGGTTTTGAATCCAGCTTTCGCGACCTGAATGGCCCGCTCGACGTCCGAGCGATCGGAGCGCGTCACTTCCGCAATGGCCTCGCCCGAGTGCGGGCTATATTTCGTGAGAAAACGCCCGGAAGCGGAAGGCGCTTCCTCGGAACCGAATTGATTCAAAAGCCGGCTGGGCCGATTTTCCTGCATCGCAAAGTCTCCTCTTACCAGGCGGTCCAGCCGCCATCGATCATGAGATTAGCGCCCGTCACGTAGGACGAAGCGCGAGACGCCAGAAAAATAACGGCGCCCGTAAGTTCTTCGGAACGGGCCATGCGGCCCATGGGAACACGCTTGGTATATTCCGCGAGAAAGGCCTCGTCCTGCCCGTTGAAAACCCCCGCGGGAGTTAGCGTGTTCACTCGCACGCCCTTACGTCCCCAATAGGTCGCCAGATAGCGGGTGAGATTCAAAATGCCGGACTTCGTCACCGAGTAGGCGACCGGCTTGTACCAGTCCTCGCCTTTTCGGCGGCGGTACTCGTAAATATCTTGGTTGGGCGAGACCACTCCGTAGATGGAGCTCACGTTGATGATGCTGCCCGAGCCTCGCGCGGCCATCGCGCCGCCCACCACCTGGCAAGGCACGAGGGTGCCCTTCAAGTTCACGTGGACGACCCGGTCCCACGAAGCTTCCGGATAGGTTTCGAAAGGGCCGTTCTCGGCTGCGGGCGCATCCGGGGGAGAATCGATGGCGGCCGAGTTGACCAGGACATCGGGCGTTCCCGCCCAGGCTTGAACCGCGGCAAGGCTGGCTTCGACGCTCGCGCGGTTGGTGATATCTACGCGAAAGAGCTTTAAACGGTCGGCTTCCACGAGAGAAGACCAGTTTGGGTGAGTCGGAGAGCGTGGTTCTGACGCGACGTCCCATGAGGCGATGCGGGCGCCGAAATCCCCGAGAACCGAGCAGAAGTGCTGGCCCAAAAGGCCGCACGCCCCGGTCACCACAGCCACCTTACCGTCGAGTGAAAACAAGTCCTTCATGAAGCTTCGGAATCCGTTTCTAGGTATCGCGGGCGACCCTGAACTTCAAACCTTTTCCCAGCCAAAGAAGTGGGCCCAAGGCCCCTCGGAAACGGGCAGATCGTGGCGGGCGCAGTAGACGGTTTCGCAAAATTCCCGAAGCGCTCCCCGGCCTCCCGCGTGCTTCAAGATCCAGAACGCCGACGCCCGGGCTTCAGGGAAGGCATCACTGACCACTACCGGCAGACCGACGCGGCGGAGACAGGGAACGTCGTTTACATCATTACCGACGAAGGCGACTTCCGATGGTTTGAGGCCGCGGTCAGTGAGGAACTTTTCCAAAAGGCTCCCCTTGTCCTCGCACCCGGAAATGCACTCCAACGCGAGCTTTCGCGCGCGGGCTTGGACGACCGGATTGACCTCGGTGGAAAGAATCATCGCGGAAAGCCCACAGGCTTTCAGCAAGCGCATTCCATAACCGTCACTGCGGTTACAAACCACGCTCTCTATGCCGTCTTGATTGACGATCACTTCGTTGGTCGTGAAGACGCCGTCGAAGTCGAATATGACGAGCTTCAGCGGGCGTATCCGGGACTCGAGGCCAGCGCCACTCATTGATTGCGCAAGCTATCGAGAGTCGGAGACTCGTCCGAGCCCATATCGCGCGTCAGCGTTTGGCCGAGCACTTCGTCGAAGTGATACGGCGCAAGCCCGTCGCCAGGCGATTTGATGGTGATGTCTTCGGCCGAGATTACATGACCGGCTTTCAAGGGCCGGTTGAAAACGATCTTCTTACCCATCTTGATGAGGGGCTCGACTTCGCTCGCGTGCGTCGCCTTGATGTGGCTACCGAGGGCGAGACGCGTCCGTTTCAAATCGCGGATCATCTTCTTGATGCCCACAGGCTCGAGAGAGAACGCATGATCCGTGCCCTTCCAGGTGCGGTTCAGCGTGAAGTGCTTTTCGATGACGCGAGCGCCGAGCACGTAGCTCGCCACCGCCATCGCGATGCCGCTGTCGTGGGAAGAGAGACCGATGACCACATCCGGGAACGCGGTACGGAACGTCGAGACGACGTTCAGATCGAGCTCCTCGAACTTCGCCGGGTAACCAGCCGTGCACTGCAAAATCGTCAGCTGCGTGTTGATCGGCATGATGGTGTCGTACGCGCGTTGCACGTCCGCCATGGTGCCGCCGCCGGTGCTGACCACCATCGGCTTGCCGAGCTTCGCCACGTGCCGAAGCAGCGGGAGGCTTTTTAAATCGCCGGAGGCGATTTTGTACGCCGGCATATCGAGATCTGCCAAGAAGTCGGCGCTCGGAATGTCGAAAGCCGTCGAGAAAAACGTGATGCCGAGCTCTTTCGCGTACTCTTTGAGCTCGACGTACTCTTCCTTGCCGAACTCGAGCGCTTCGCGGTGCGCGCCGTAGGTGGCGCCGTAAGCGTTCTCGGAATTGTACGGCTTGTCGTACATCGCTTGAGTGAAGAGTGCCTTGTTGTCGCGCTTTTGAAGTTTCACGGAGTCGCATCCGCTTTCCTTCGCGACCCGGAACATCTCTTTGCAGGTGTCGACATTACCGCCGTGATTGTGACCAATCTCCGCGATGACGTAAGCGTCCGTACTGTCGTCAATCACGCGGCCGTCGATGATGAGCTGTCTCTTCAAAAGCTGTCCCATACTTGAAAAATCCTCCGAGAACTTCTCTAAACGAGCCGAGAAGTCTGCCTAAAAACGCTTACACCACCTCGCCCAGAACCAAAGAGGAAGCTGCTTGAAGATCAACGGGGCGTATGATTATTTGAACCGTAGCTGATCAAATAATCACGGGCAATATGAAACTAAGTGCGGAGCGGCCACGGGCCTTGGATGTTTGACGTTTCGATTCTTTCGCCGAAAACCGCCGCGCCGCGAATCGTAGTTTTTCTCCGATCGATCAGTCACTTTTCGTACATTCAGTCGACTTTGGAAGCGTTACTCCACCATGGCGTATCTCTTCAGCTCGTTTTCGACGCCGAAGCTAGCGCGGGCCACTCGACGGAATTCGTAAAGACTTGGGAAAGGCAGCACGGGCTTTCCCATTTCATTTACGCTAAGCGTCATAAAATGGGTTGGCGTAGGTACTTGCACGTCATCCGAGAGCTCGCTAGTTACGGAAGCTTTTTACGGCGGCGGGAACAGTCCGAGTTCTTTCTCCGGAGATGGCGAGGCTACTTACCCAACCGGGTTCGCTTCTACCTTCAGCGCCGCACCGTAGGAAAAATTTTAAACGTTCTCATCGGGTCCCTTCCCTTTACTTGGATGGCACGGGCAATCGAACTCTTGGCTCCCGCGGATCCTGACGCCATGCTCCTACTCCGGCAATTACAGCCCGATGCTATTGTCGCGACTCCGGCCAACACCCGATTCTCGGCGGAAGTGGAATTTCTCAAAGCCGCTAAACGGCTGCACATTCCCTCGGCGGTCCCCGTTTACAGCTGGGATAATTTGACGACCAAAGGCCTCTTTCACTGCCGGCCGGATCTTTTGCTCGCGTGGAATGAAACGCACGCCGAGGAAGCCGTGCGGATTCACGGCATACCCCGGCATCGAGTCGCCATCACGGGAGCGCCTTTTTTCGATAAGTGGTTCACCGAGCCCGAACAAGGCCCCGAAAGCCGGCAACACTACTGCCGAAAAGTGGGCTTGGATCCCGCGCGTCCGTTTCTCACTTATCTCGGCTCCTCCTCCAACGTCGCGTCCGATGAGAGCTGGCTCGTAAAAGAGCTTGCGGAGACGCTGCTCAATCATGAGGATCCGGCTATCCGCCAATATCAAGTCTTGGTAAGACCGCACCCGGCCAATTTCAAAGGGCATTTGACTCCCCTTCCGCCAAATGCGGCGGTTTGGCCTCGCCCGCCTTTCGATTTCGAGCATGGCGTACCGGAAACCTCCGGGGCCCTTCGAGATCAAAGCCTCGCTCTGCAACTATCCGTCGCCACTATCGGCATCAATACCTCGGCAATGCTCGAATCCATCATCGAGGACAAGCCTTCCTTTGCTTTTCTGTCGGATCTCTACCGTCCCACCCAGCAGGATACGACTCATTTTCAGACCCTGTCACGAACCGGAACCCTTTATCCGATTCACACCCGCGACGAACTTGTGCGCGGTTTGCAACGGCTGGCACACGGTGAAGATCCCGCGCGAGGCGCAAGACGAGCCTTCGTCTTGAACTTCATGCGACCGCACGGACTTGCTGCTCCCGCAGCCACCCTGCAAGCTAGCGCCATCTTAGCGCTGAGCCGGGGCGTACCGGCACACATCATCAGCTCTCAGTTTTCCCCAAAGCGGTATGAAAGCTGGAAAAGGCCTCAGCCGATTTTTTCGGGAATGTAGGCTGATCCAAAGCGAGCCGGGGCGCGAAACAAACTGTTGTCGCGCCGGGTAACGCGCTCGAAAAATCTTTCAAATTCCGTAGCTAGAGTTTCTAATGCAAAAGCTCCTCGCGTTTTTGCGAACACGGCCTTGATACGAGCGCGCTCCGCCGCATTCATGAGCTCTCCGAGCCCTTGTTCCAGTTCGGCCTCAGTCGAAAAAAACCGAACGCCCTCCGGCGCGGTCTCACGATAGGCATCGGCTTCCGAAGGCACTAGGCAAGGAACGCCGGCACCAATGAAGTTCGCCAATTTGACGTTAGACTTGTAACGACGGGCGAGGAAGCTATCGTGCTCACCGCCGCGAGCGGCAATCCCCAAGTCCATTTCCGCCAGATCCGGCGGATTGATTACGAAGGTGAGGCCGAACCGCTTGGCCAAAGTCTCGATGGCGCCTCGCCACGGTCCCAAAAATCGTTCGTCTCCCTCGTACGCCAAAGTGAGTGCCTTGGAGCGAGCGGGACGAGACAGAAGATCAGGGCGAAAATGATGATAGAGAACTTCGCCCGGCGCGACGTCTCTAAAATCCTCCCACATCGTGCGGTCGGGGTAGATCCAAGCACTCACCGGGAGCCCTCGCCACTTTTCCTCGAAAAGCCGGCGCGCCGAGGGCAAATCACCGTGGAGCAAACCGTCTTCGGGCTGCCGCCAGCCGTCGACGATATCGAGCACAACGGTTTTGCCCCCCGCTTTCAGGGCGTTCATCCGCTCCCGGTCGGGGTGCTTGATGTAACAGAAGACGTCGAAATCATCCCAGACCCGGGGAGAGGGCTCGGCAATCGCCTTCCAATTGGTGCGCGCGGAAGCTACCTGCACGCCGCGAATCTGCCACGACCCGCCCCGGTTCAGCCCACAAAAACAAACGCGTACAGAGGCCGCACGGGCAAAGGGAGCCTTCGCGGCGGCGCTATCCCGGCCGGCTAACCACCGCTGGTAAAAACGGTTTGAGGAAAAGAAGGGCATGAAAGTATCGTGTCGATGGGGACGGTAGCCTTGTCAAGGGCGCCCGGAGTCGGGGGTTGTCAAGCGGCCCCCGGTGCAAGAGGATGGGCGGCTAGGGGTCCAGTTTCATGGAATGCGTTTTTGACAGGTTCTCACGCGAAGGCTGGGCCGAAGCCAATTGGCTGATGCTGGGCAAAGGACCGTCCTTAAATGCCTTCGCTCGCCTGGACACTTCCGCTTACCGCACCGTCGCATTGAACCACGTGGTCCGGGAACAAAAGGTGGATCTCGCTCACCTCATCGATCTCGAAGTCGTCGAGCAGGCCGGCGAAGCGCTCCTCGCGAACGCGGGCGCCGTGGTTCTGCCGTGGCACCCGCACATCGGCCACGTGCCTCTCGAACTGGAATTGCCCGAGATCGTCGCCGACAGTCCGATTCTCTCGAGGCTCGAGGCTGAAAATCGCCTTCTCTGGTACAACGCCGAAACTTCCCCGTTTCCGAACCCTCACTCTTCCTTGTTAGTGGGCGTTAAATTTTTTAGCGCCGAGGCCGTGACGAACTTACTGGCCCTCGCCGGCGTCCGCCATATTCGCACTCTCGGTATCGACGGCGGCACAACCTATTACTCCCGCTTTGCGGACCTCAGGGGCAGCACCCTACTTGCGAACGGACGCGCCACTTTCGACGTTCAGTTTCGCGAGATCGCGCAAACGATTCGCACCCGGCACTTGGATTTTGGCCCTCTCGATCAGCAGGTGCCCGCACGCGTTTTCGTCGGAACGACCCCCGAGCAGATGCTCGCGACGCAAGTCTTGGAATTTTCCATTCGTCAGCATGCTAGCCTGTCCGTCGAAGTCGTGCCGCTCTTTGAAGTAGTGCGCGAAACGCCCCTTCCCCGGGATCCTGCCAATCAGCCGCGCACCCCCTTTTCCTTCCAGCGATTCAGCATTCCGGAGCTGTGCGGACACAAGGGACGGGCCCTTTACGTCGATTCCGACATGCAAGTGTTCTCGGACTTGAGAAGGCTGTGGTCCCTTCCCTTCGAGGACGCGGATCTCCTCGCGGTGGGAGACACTCAGAACCCGGACAGGCCGCCCCAGTTCAGCGTCATGCTCCTCGATTGCGAACGGCTCGGCTGGAAAATTTCCGATATAGTCGCCGGGCTCGATGCAGGAGAACTCGATTACACCTCTCTCATGCATCAGATGAAAGTGGCCAAGAAGATTGAGACTCGTGTCCCGCCGGAATGGAATCATCTTGAAAAGTATCAGGACGGAAAGACCTGCCTCCTTCATTACACGGACATGAATCTGCAGCCGTGGGTCAGCCGCCGCAACCCGAATGGCTATCTATGGTGCCGCGCCCTTCGGGCAGCGGTCGAAGAAGGTTTCGTGACTCGGGAGTACGTCCAGGATCATGTGGAGCGGGGCTGGGTTCGCCCGTCGCTCCTCGCGCAGCTGGACAAAAAAATAGACGATCCGAGAAAGCTCGACGCCGCCGACCGGCTGCTCGACCGAGATTTTTGCGCGCCCTTCGAGGCCCTGGTCACCAAGCCCCGCTCTCCTTTAAAACGGCTTCGCAAATGGGCCGAACGAATGACCGGGGCCCAAGACAACGCTTAGTGGAACTTCCGCCGGGCGATGAGCAGAACGCGTTTGCCGTTTCTTTCAGCCCGCGTTTCGACGGGCTCAATGTCGGTGAAGCCCGCTTCCTTCAGCACCTGATGCAGATCGGATTCCAAAAGCCATTTGGCGTGGTCTTTCATCCCCGCAAAGACCGCTTGGTAACCGTCTTCCTTGAACTTGAAGTAGCGCCACTTGCGGCCGGCCACTTCGTACTCCCCATTGAGCTGCGCTTCGGTGGCCACGTGGGTATCGAGAAGGATCGTCTCGGAAACGCATTCCGCGAGCGTTCTCAGATGTCCCACCGGATCGGAGAGGTGATAGAGCACGCCGACATGAAAGGCCACCTCGGCCTGAATCCAGGCCGGAAAAGGCGACGCGAGCTTCTCCAAGTCGAAAACCACGACGCGCGGATGCTGTTCGTAAAAAGACGTGCGCACGATGGTTTTCACCACGTTCTCGACGCGCGAATCGAGCGCCACCACCGCCTTCGCGCGCTGGGCGAGCGCGATGGTATGCACGCCTTCGAAACAGCCGACTTCGAGGACGCGTTTGTCTTTCAAGCCCACCGCTTCGTCGAGAAGAACCACGCGTCTATCGGGAATGGACTGAGGAGTGACTCGCTTATTCAATCCCGCGGGAAGCCCGAATCTGCGCCCCCGCCCGTCGACGGTAAAGCAGTTGAAATCGAGTATGCCATTCATCTCCTCGAGCTGATCGTCGGTCAGCATGTCGAGAAGCGGCACGGGCGCGGAAGGCGTCGGCCAGCCTTTCAAGGCAAGCGAGTGTTTATCCACCAACGGAGGGGCTTTCCACTGCTTCAAAAGGGTTCGGATTCCGTCTCTCAACATGGATGCCCTCAACTCGGCTCGGAGACCAGCTCGTTTAAGAGCGCGACTTCCGACTCCTTAAGTACCAGTAGGGGATGCCGCCTGAGCGATCCCTGCACCGGCAGACGGGGAACGCTTTGAAAGTCGTAGTTCAGAAATGAGAGCAAAAGCTGGACGCCAATGAAAAAGGGCAGCGCCGCGAGCATCACCGTGCCGCTAGAGGCGGTCACACCGGCAAGCGAAGCCTCATGCCATTTCACGAGCCCAATCGTCAGCCCCGCCGCTGATAGCATCAGGCCGAGCACGAGCTGAATGGAAGCCGGATTGAAGTCTCGCAAAAAATAGCCGTAGAAAATCCGTTTGAAGAAATTGATCCCGTGATGGAACAAAAACTCCGGAATGATCCGGCCGATTTTGAGAGAGCTCTTCTCGTCGCCATAGCAGGCATCCATCGCCACGTCCTGGACGACCGCGCGCACGGTGGAAAGCCGGAAGAGCATGTCCGTTTCGAAAAAATAGCGGCGGGAAATCTTATCGAGTGGCAGCACCCGAACCACATTGGCGTGGATGGCGGTGTAGCCATTCGTGGGATCGAATAGCGAGTAGTACCCGGACGAAAGCTTCGTGAGAAGCGACAGCACGGCGTTGCCCGCGATCCGCAACGACGGCATCGAGGCCAAGCTCTCGATCCGGTAGAAACGATTGCCCTTGGTGTAGTCGGCAAGGCCCGCTTCGATGGGGGCGACGAAACTGGAGATGAGGGCGGGATTCATCTGTCCGTCGCCGTCCAGTTTCACGAGGATGGTGGCGCCCTCGCGGAGCGCGGCTTGGTAACCCGTCATGACCGCCGCTCCGACCCCTTGATTGGACGTATGAAAGAGCACGCGGACCCTCGGATCGGAACAAGCGGCTAGTACCCGGTCTCCCGACTTTTCGGGGCAGGCGTCGTCCACGACGAAGATGGACTCGGCTTCCTTTCCAATTTTGGAAAGCAAATCAAGGATTTGGTTCGCCACCCGGTAGGCGGGGACGATGACCGCCACGGTGCTGGAGGGACGCTCGTTCATAATCCGGCCACTATATACAGGCGCCCTCGAAAGTCCAAAACCCGCTTCTTGCCGCTTGGGGCAGCCGTGCACTAGTTTGAGGGCGGTGTCCAAACTCACTTTTGCCATTCCTTACTACTCCGAGCCCGCCTATCTACGGCGCGCGCTGGAGAGTCTTGCTTCACAGAGCGGGCGGGATTTCAAAATTCTCGTGGTCGATGATGGGGGTCTTAATGCCAAGGGCGAGGACGTCGTAAAAGAGTTTAAGGCGCTCGGCATTCGCTACGAGCGAAACGAGAAGAACCTCGGCACCGCCGGCAACTGGAACCG
>JAYUGC010000155.1:0-24186 GCA_043767805.1 Pseudomonadota bacterium
AAAAAAAGGATCGGGACGGCGTGTTGGACTGTGCCAAGGCTTAAACCGTCAGATGCTCGCGCCGTAGGCGCGCACCTTTTTTACTGAATGGTTACAAAAAATCAAAAATCGGGGCGGCAGGATTTGCCGAGGCCGCTTCGAGGTAATTGTTATAACTCGGCAAAGTAAATCATATCGATCACTTGGCCGGGCCGCGGCTTCCACCTGAATCCACCGATTTCCATGATTATCCTCGGCGCTGGTGGTTAGTGGTGGTTCAAACTTTGCTCCCCAGCCTTCTCAGTTATCTTGCACCCATTTCGAGAAAATCAAAAAACGACGATGCCGAAAATACCTACGGCCCAGGGTATTCCAAAATGGTCTTCAAAGTAACGCTATCGGCCAGCCCTATTAACTTGAAGGACTCCACTCCGTATTTGATAAAGCCCGGTCGAGGGAGAGCCTTGCCAATCACCAACGTTCCTTCCAGCTCGAAATCATGGGTGGAAGCCGCCGGCAGCAAGCCAGACTCCAATCTCCCCCGCATTTCGTCTGGAAATTCAGAAAGCGGGAACACCTTCTGTTTGGGATTGAGCCGGATAGAGATCGAAAAAGCTTGGTCCACTTTCACAGCGCTCTTAACTTGCAATACCCCGTAATCCGAAAGGGTACCATCTTTCTCTGAACGAGCGAGTATGGCGACATTCTCTTGCTGAAACTGGTAGCGAAATATCACGCAACTTTTATCCGCCGGGAGCAAGAGCCATTGCCGGGCTCGATCGGAAAGGGAACATAGTTCGTACTGGCGGGGAGGCGCGAAAAAGGACCCCAAGCTCGAAAGTTCGGTGGAAAGAAATTCTCCCGCAGTATTCTTTTCGAGAATATGCTCTGGGTATCGCTCCGACATCAAATTCATCTGCATGGGGTTTAGATCCATGCCCTTACCGCCTAGGTGCGCAATGCCCAAGGTGTGCCCAATCTCGTGAATCAGCACCCTAAGCAGTAATCCCTCGTGGGTCCAAGGCTCCGAGTTAAGGTGAGAGCCTACGTCGAACTTATTCTCTCCTTTATCAGAAGCGATATAGACATAGCCTTTCCCCCGCAATGCCACCTCGTCATAGGAAGTCCGAACCGTGACTCCTACATGCTTCTGGAGGGGGACAAGAAAGTCTTTCTGTCCTTGCGTCAAGGTCCCAGCACCGAATTGAAATCGAATGTCCTCGTTCCCATCGCAGGGAATAGAGACGAATTCCTGTAAACCCAACCCATCGAGAACGTAAAAGGAGTCGTGCAGTCGAATGAACTCCTCATGCCAAAATTCGAAGGCTTTCTTTATCGCACTTTCGATGACGGCCCGACTTGCGGAAACCGAGACGGGGTCATGATCGAGGCAGTACGCCACTTTGTGTACATTCCCAACGAACCAGGGGTTGTTCGCGTCATTAATTACATCGCCTCCAGAGGAAACCCCACTCCCTTGAAGAGCCGGCCCCTTAAGGCTCGATCCACAGCCTGGAAGGAGCAAAAAGATGAGTAACAAGAAAACGTACGCTCGTCTCATTGGGATCGCTTTCATCAAGAGGGTGTCTAGAACTGTGCTCTAGACACCCTCGAATAATCATCGCGAGTATTCGCACCGATAGAGCGCCTTGCCGCCAGCCTCGGCATAGTGCTCAAGTTTATTGCCCTTCAGCTGGTACACTACTTTGCCCCTGATTTCTACCGGGGCTTCGTTCCCTATTTTGCTCTTAGTGACGACAAAAAGTGCCAAGGAGTCGTTTGATTGCCATCGAACGTTCGTTACGGCCGATTGACTGGTGCCCAAAGACGGACTCGACACGATAAGGGTGGACTTTGTTCCTTGTAAGGGGAAATTCTCGCCATCGATATCGATGGAAACATCACAGCTCGTTTGGCGGATCTTTGTGTTCGTCGGGATCTCCGCCCCCGTAGCGGTCTTACAGACTCCCCTCCATTTACCCGTAAAATCCGGACAATTTCCGCGCAAAGGACTCGCCTTTAGACCTTCCGGCAACAAGGCAAATAAAGCGACTAGCGTAATCACTGTCTTCATATGACTCTTCTCCTCGATAAATCAGCATAGTAAAAGAGGCGTGGCCACACCGCTCGAAGCCGCTGATTGCCCAACGCAATCAGCGCCCTCGAAGAGAACCTACGAAGATATTTGTAGAATTCCTATGAATTTATTCTATAAGAATGACCTGTGATTTATCTTTTTGGATAATATTTACGATGCAGGTTTTCGAGTTTTCCGATTATAAGGGGGCGATCCAGGAGCGACTGAAGGAGCTAAAGAAAGGTCCCGAAAAAGTCACCCTCCAGGAACTGGCCGCAAAGATACCGATGCAATACACCTATCTGTCTAGGGTGATGCACGATGACAAGGCCCACCTGAATGAGGACTGCCTCCATTCCGTCTGCGAGATCCTTCGCTTCGAGGCCGATGAGGCTGACTATCTCTTTCTTCTCCGCTCTCTGTCCATCACTCAGAGCCGGAATCGAAAGGCCGCGCTTCTTGGTAAGCTCGGGCGACTAAAACAAAATCGTGCCCTTAGGGCCGCAGTAATCGAAGGAGAGAAGACTCGGCTGGCGGAAGAAGCGGAGTATCTCTTAGATCCGCTCTGCATCGTGGTGCACGTTGCCCTTTACCTGAAACCCTATCGACATGCGCCCGAGTCCCTATGTCCAAAGTTAGGGATTTCTCCCGAAGAACTTCGAAGCGTCCTTAAGAAACTTTCAGCCATTCGATTCCTAGAGCTAGACTCCGCCGGGAAAATCACCAGAGTTTCCACGGAACGCCTGCACTTCAGTCCCGAACACCCGCTCATGCGCACCCACCAGCTTCTCGTGAAGGCGTTCGCCTCGAACTACGTTTTACGGACGAAAGAAGAGAACAAGCACGGCTTTCTGTTGACCTTTTCCGGCGATCCGCAATGCTTCGAAAAAATTAAACAAGATTTCTTCTTCTTCTTGAAAGAAGTGGAAAAGCACGTCGAAGCTGCCGAAAACAAATACGTCTATCAACTCTGCTTCGACCTCTTCCGCTGGCTTTGAGAAGTCCGATCTGTGTGGGCCACGGCGGCTCAATCAAGGCGACCCATTCGGCATCGACCTTTTGAGCAGGCGCGGTCGGCCTCGGGAGCTGGGTGGGAAACTTGTTTCGAAGATCGATTTTTGTTCGGATACCCGTCCTATTCATGACCAACTTCCGAGGGTTCATGAATGCCGGAAGCGGTCATAACGAAGGCATGAAGGAGCATCTGCACCTTCCGGCGGACTCGCCTCTTCAACGACCCCACCAGACACTGGCGCGCCTGCGGGCCCTCGAAAAACTCGCGCGTCGAGGAGAGGGCGGGCACCTATTCCGTGATCGTTTCGGCCACCGCCAAAGAGCGGGAATGGATCCGGCGCGAATTCATGGCTCTTCTCGAGCGAGCCGACCGACTCATTCGAAAAGCTCCCTCGGAAGAAGTCTTCCAATTGCACTTTGATCTATTTTCCTGGAGAGAGGAGTAGAGCTACGAATAGGCAGTCACGTAGCCGTAATTCAGACCGCAATCTTGAAGATGATTTCAGTCGTGTTGGTCGTGAGGCGCGTTGGCTTTCCCTGCTTGTTCTGGTTGGTCTTCACGAGACCCAAACTCTGAAGCAACTCAACGTCACCGTACACATGCTTGAAATCCCGTTTTACGAAACGGGCGAGTTCAGCCACCGACTCGGGCTTAAACACCCGAATGGCCCGGAGAAGCGATAATCGGTTCTCCGTCAGAACACTACGAACGGCTTCCAAATTCTCGAAGTACTCCCCTTCCTTTCGCTTCACTCTCTTGCCATCCTGAATGGCTTTCATCGTAGTAACCGAGTCATCGAGTGATTGCCCGATGGTTCTAAGCTTTATTCGAATCGTCTTGAGTGCCATCGCTTTGAATCTCCTTTCGAATCTCGGCCAGGTCCCTATCAAAGTCAGACCGTAGGGTATCGAAGTCCTGGAACCCGTAAGGTTCCTCCCCGCCCTTCCAATGCCGGTGGTGGCCCTTGGGACTGTGGTTATCGTAGCCAACCAGGACCCGACCGGCGTGGACCGCAAAGAACGAGTATTTCACGCCCTCAGGATAGGCCTGTGACTTAGATACTCGCCAAACCTTCAATTCGACCACGATGCCTTCGGCGGTTCGAATTTTCTCATGAAAGACTTTCGCCGCCTTCGGCATATGGCCTATTATGCCATACGATGGATTTCGATATCCAATTTATTTTTCATTTTCAATGGGATACGTTTCTGGACAAAAAGACTGTCCGGACCGGTCACTTTTTTGTTTTGCTTAAGCGATTCAGTGCATTGACTCGCCTTTAGACGGAGATCTTGTCCATTTTGGCCGGAAATCCGGACAAAATTGTATTCCCGTATATTTTTCATTCGTTACTTTGTTTTTCTTGATGATTTTTTTCGGAATTGTCCGGATTTCTGGACGGAATTTTATCGACGATAAAGGACCGGATTAACATTCTGATTTGATCTCGGTATCTTCCTCTCTCAAGCCAACTTGGCACGCACGTTGCTTTGTAACTTCCTTCACCAAGCGGATCTAGTTCGAACCAAAACTTATCTCTAAAAATACCGGACTCGCTCCGGAAAGGATTCCTATGTCTTCAATGGAAATCTTCGGCGCCCTATTCGTGTTCACGGCCTACCTCTCAGCTCGACGGCTCGTAAAACACGCAAGGCTAGCGTGCCGAGATATGTTGATCGAGGTTCAGGCCGAAGTGGAACGCATAGACTCGACCTACGATGAGCTACGGAAAGATCACAACGCGCATATCTCAAATCTCGCCGGCCGCATTGAAAACTTTGGGGCGCAAATCACCCAAGTCACCGGCCGAATCACCAAACTGGAACAAACCCCTCAGGTAAAAGCCAAGACCGCCGCAAGGAGCGCCATTGAGGAACTGGTGAAAGGACGGTGAAGAGCAACGTCACGCCACGAGATCAGAAGCTCCTACACCAATTGGGTGACTTCGGAGTGCTCTCGACCGGTCAGATTAGGGAACTTTTCTTTCCGGAAATAGCCAAGACGACGATGCTCAGACGCCTTCGGATCCTCGAACAGTGGGATCTAATCCGCAGGCTCCGTGGGCTTTCCGATGGAAGTCATGGGTGGTGTTTAAGTCAGCGCTGTGCCACGGCCCTTGGGTTTGTAGGCATCGGGCGGCGCCTTAATCGTCACACACTTGAACATGATGTCACCCTAAGCCAGGTCCGACTTGCGCTAGGGAGCGTAGGTCTTGGCACCCAGTGGACCCCCGAGCATGTGCTGCGAAACGAGGCTTGGCGAGCGCGCAAACCCCACACGCCGGAACCAGAGAACATTCCCGATGGAGTTCTGGCCATCGAGGTAGAGGGCAAATTCCTTGCTGTGGCGGTCGAGCTCGAGCTGAGCGCTAAGAACAAGGATCGTTACCGGAAGGCCCTTAAAGCCTACTGGTGGAAACATAACCTTGCCCTCATCTGGTACCTCGTTCCCCATGAGGCGCTAGGGCGAAAGCTGGAGCACATCTGGCATGAAGTCACTAGTGGGGGACCTGACATACGCCTACGGTGGTCAATCATCGAACAAGTCCTTAAACGGCCCTATGACATCGTTCTGCGTCGGAAAGGCGGAACCAGGCTACTTCGAGAAATAACACCAATGAAACCTCCGGATGCTCACGAGGTTGCACACCCCATGAGCAGTCCCGATCGGGAAATGCCTAGCAATTCCACGTAAGGAGACTCGCCCTCCGCTGCTGGCCCCTCCCCCTCTACGATGGGAAGGGGCCAGCAGCTACGGGCTCGAGAGAGTTCTGTAGTGTTCGAAGGACAGCGGGAAAAAAATACGGAAAAGAATGCGGATCTAGGATTGGAGAAATGAAAATGAACGAGAAAACAAAATGGGTAATAGGGAACCTTTCAATCATTTGCCGGGGATCGGGGGAGTGGTTAGTATCCCCCAGCAGTTAAACCGTCCAGAAATGGGTGGTGTGTTCTTTGGAAATCTGGTGACCAAGAGACAGCTCGCTGATCAGCTGAGTTTGTCCCCAAGCTTCATCAATAAACTGATGGGCGACGAAGGACTTCCTCATCTCAAGATTGGCCGAGCTGTCCGATTCAGAACAGTGGAAGTCGTGGCCTGGCTCCAACAAAGGAGAAGACCATGACAACTAAGTTCAATCCCAAAACGTACCAAGGGAAAGACAAACTCTATGTCGCCATCCCTTCAGCGCCGCGCATATCGCGGGTTTGGATCTGGGGTGAAGGGCACCGGGAATACCGGTCCCCGGAAAACCAGAACCCCTACATGGCAAGACGCTGGGAGGACACAGGCGGAAAGAGGAAACGCACCTATCGTTTCTTCGAAAGCCTCGAAGCAGCGCGCACCTGGCAACAGGGAATCGAACAAGCCGTGGTACCGGAGCCCACAAAATCCGGACCCACTTTTCTCGAAATCATCGAGGAATGGAAACGGCGGCGGTTCCCGGCGATGGAAGAAAGCACCACGGTTCGTTACGAAAACATGCTTGGCCTCTACTTCGATAGCCTCCTTGGGTTCACCATCCATGAGATCACGCCCCAGCGGGTGGATCACTGGTTGGACGAACTAAAGGATCCGAAGTCGTGGACGATGAAGTCCAAGAAGCGGAAAATGTTCGACCACGAACTGAGCCTGCTTTCGACCATCCTGAAGTACTACGACAACTACCATGACGATCCCGAGTTCCGGTTTCCGATTAAGCAACGTCACAAGGACGGGGTTTGGTTGAAACGAAGTTCGGGAGCCAAGGACAAGCAGTTGCCGGAGGAGCACTTCCTAAAATTCAGGGAAGCGCTCCGAAGTCTTCCGGAGGGGAAACTCCTCGCAGGTCTTGCGACGGTGCAGTACTACCAGGCCCTTCGGATTTCCGAAGTGGCGGCGCTCTACTGGGAAGATGTCTATCTCGACCAGGAGAACCCGAACCAGTCCCGCCTCAAGGTCCGTCGAAAGGTGTTCTGGCCCCGAAAGAAAGGACGCAAGTCTTGTGTCCAAGACGGGTTCAAGAATGCCGGAAGCGGCCATAACGAAGGCATGAAGGAGCAACCTCTCTTCCCTGAAAGCCACGAGGCACTGGCGGAAAGGCATTGCCCCGGGGCGCGAGGACTCGTGTTCGAGATCGAAGGCACGCACCTCAAGTACGGCCTCCTACAGCACCGTTACGACAAAGCGTTCAAGAAAGCAGAGCTTCCCTACAGTGGCACTCATGTCATGCGCCACGGCGGATGTTCCCGGCTTTTCGACGAGCGCGGAGACCTGGGAGTGGCCAAACAGATCCTCGGCAACTCGTCGCTCAGGTCCGTTGAGGTCTACGCCCGCCGATCGAAGACGGCACTTACCGACGTTGCGAAACAACATTGGGAGAAAAAACGTCTGAGACTGGTGGTTAGTGGTGGTTCGGAAAATCGTTAACTGAAAACCGCTTGTGCTATCGGAAGGTTAGTAAAAACAGAATCGGGGCGGCAGGATTTGAACCTGCGACCCTCTGGTCCCAAACCAGATGCGCTAGCCCCTGCGCTACGCCCCGACAGAGAACCCAGGTCTTAGCATGGCCTTGGCCGCCCGGCAAAACGATGCCCACGTAGCCTAAAGTTGCACAGGCACCTTTTGTAGCTTTTCGAGGCAATTGTTTGCCAACTCCCCCTGTCATAACGCATCATTGCCGTCGCATTCTGACCCTTCCAGGAGAGGCTTGATTTCATGAACAACCGGTTTTGGCGGCGGATCCTTATCGACTGGTCGACCCCGCTCACCTTCTTCTTCATCGCCCTGGCTCTTTGGGGCGGTTACGTCAGCAAAGACATCGAGCTGAAACTCTCCCTGACCGACCTCTTGCCGCAAGACAACCCGGCGGTGACCAAGTTCAATAAGCTCACCGAAATCGTGGGCGGCGTGGGGTACACCGAAATTCTGCTCCATGCGAAAGACAAAAAATCTCACCTGGAGATTGCCCAGAAAATCGTCGACGAGATGAAGACGAGCGCTCTCGTCCGCAGCGCCTTTTTCCACCGCGAAGAGCACTTCTTTCTAACTCGCGCGCTGTATTACGCCGACATGACCAAGCTCACCGAGTTGGAGAAGACGGTGGACACGGGCATCCAGACCGCTAAGCGCAAAGCTTTCGATATCGGCCTCTGGGAAGACGACAAGACGAAAAAGGAAGAGCCCAAAAAGCTCGATCCTGAGTTCAAGAAGTTCGCCGATCGCACCGAGCGCTTGTCCCCCTATCTCCTTTCGGCCGATGGCGAGCACCTCCTGGTCATGGTGAAGCCGAGCTTCGATTCCTTGGACATGAAAAAGAGCAAGGAGCTCGTGAAGTTCACTGAAGAGACCCTGAAGCGGGTCATTCCAACGGATAAGATCGAATACGTCATCTCCGGCCGCTATTTCAGCAAGGTCAAAGACGCCGAGGTCATCGAGGAAGATATCTTCATTCTTGGCATCCTCTCCAACGTCGTCATGGCAATTGTGCTCCTCCTCTATTTCCGGAGCATTGCCGCGGTTATTTCCATTTTCACGCCCGTGGTGCTGGGACTTGGCGTCACGGCGCTCATTACCCGTTACACCATCGGGCACGTGAACATCATTACGGGCTTTCTCGTCGGAATGCTCGCGGGCGTGGGCTCCGATTACGGGATTCATCTACTTTGGCGCATCCGCCTAGAGCAGCGCGAGGCCTCGAGCGCCGAGCCCGACGTGCTGTGGAGAACGCTACTCACCTGCGGCTGGGCTAACTTCGTGACCTTAGTCACTACGAGTTTGTGCCTCTTCCTCATGTGCGGAAGCAATTTCAAGGTCTTCTCCGAGTTCGGTTTCATGGCGGGAGTCGGTCTCGGCGCCATTCTCATCACCAAGATGTGCACCTTCTATTGCACCAGCAAATGGCTGAACCTCGAAAAAGTGATGACGCGGGAAAAGTTCCCGTTCCATGGCTGGCGCCTGCCCATGCTGGAGAGCAAGCGCTCTTACGTCATCGCCCTCGTCGTGACGGGCCTTCTCTCGATTTACATGGTGAAAGTCGGCTTCGAGTTCGACTTCGAGAAGATGCTCGAACATTCCCAGTCCATTCGCATCGCCGAAAAGATGATCGACGATATCTACGACCGCTCGACGACGCCGTCGGCGTTTGCCGCCAATTCCAAGGAAGAGGCCGTGGCCATCGAAAAGTTCCTCAAAGATCACTACATGCCGAGCATCGTATCGAGCGTCGTGAGCGGCGGCAGCATCATTCCCCCGGACCAGCAGGAGAAATCGATCATCGTGGGGCGCATCCGTAAGCGCATCGAAAAGCTCTCCGACCGATCCATCCGCGAAGGCGCCGGCGCGCCCGCTAAATCCATCCGGGACTGGGTCAACGCGAAGCCTTTCGACTGGGCGGACTTGCCGGTGTACGTGCAGGAAGCGCTCCGCGGCCAGAAGCAGTCTCAGTACCTGCTCTACGTCTATCCGACGGAACATTTGAACACCGGCGGCGCCGTGAACCGGTTCGCCGGCATGATCAACGACGTCGACGCGCATTTCCCGGATATCGTCAGCGGCTCGGACGCGGGAATTTTTTCCGAGATTCTCGAGCTCATCAAACGAGACGGTCTCGTCTTGATGATGCTCATCGTGGTGCTCATCGGCGTGTTCATCTGGATCAACTTGCGCGATTTGACTCACACGTTGCTGTCGTACGTCTCGTTTCTCATCTCGATGCCGCTCGGTATCGGCCTGATGGCGCTCTTCGGCGTGAAGTTTAATATCTTCAACGTGGCGCTGCTCCCGGTATTCATCGCCGCAGGTATCGAGATTCCGATTCAGCTGATGCAGCGGGCGGGCGAGATCAAGTCCGGCTATAAGGGCGTGCATGACATCGCGGTAAGCTTGCAGCTTTCCTTACTGACAACTCTAGTGGGCTTTGGTGTCTTGATTTTCACCCGGGCGGGAATTTTAAAAAGCCTCGGCTGGATGTCTATTCTCATGATCCTTTCGGGGTGGTGGGTTGGCCTCTTCATTCATCCGGCGATTCTCGAGCGCTACTTCATCTGGGAAAAGAAGCGCCACGCACGTTGTGCCAAATCGGGTCATGCGCCCGTTTAGAGGGACCGGTACACTAGAATAGTGCGGTCTTAATCCCAACTTGGAAAAGCGCTTGGTTTTAGATCCCGTCCTCAAGATGAAGTTTACGTAACAAGTCACCTAGGCCCAATGGTTCCTAGAACGGTGTCATAGAGCTTCGTTTCGAGGAGGAAGGCGCGCACGACTTCAGTGGGGGTGTGGCCCTGCTTTAGGCGGCCCAGTCCCTTGAGCTGACCCGCGACGACGGTGGAGGCGAGCGTCCCATCCACCAGCGGATCGTGGCTCCAGTTGTGGACGAGCATTTTCACGGCCTTCGTTTCTTCCGTCATGAACTGCAGCTCTTTGGATCGGAGCCAGTCGTAAGCATCCCGGCCGAACTCGGCTTTCAGCTCGGGAGGAGCCAGGCGGACCAAGTCCTTCCACTCGCGGTTATACCAATTCTCGGTAATTTCCTGGCTGGGGTTCTTCTTGCCGCGAGCGTCCCACCAGCTTTGAAACCGCGCGGGCTCGAGACCGAAATCGCCGGTATTCATGGAAGCTTGCAAGGCGTTGAGTAGATGCTCCATGGCCTCTCGGTTCACGTCTTTCGGGATGAAGCGGACTTCCAGTCCCCAAAGAGGCGCGAGACCGTCGTACTTATCGGGCCCGCGTACCGCCACGAAGCCGAGCTTCAGAGAATCTCCCAATTTGGGAGTTCCTTCCTGGCCAACGTCGCGGAAGAAATCGAAAGTGCGGTGCATGCGGAAGGCATCGAAGCTATCGAAGGCGATGGCGTTTCCCACGTCTTTTTCGACGATACGCGTGCCATGCTCGACGATGGCCATCATCTCGACCGCGAGATTCGCGCGGCGCACGAAATCGGTCATGCGGGCCGCCTCGAGCTCGCCTCCGCTTTTGAGGCGCTCGGCGGGAAGGGGCGAGACGATATGAGCGTGTTGATGCGGGGCCACGAGCCCGATTAGCTCCAGGAGCTCGGAGGCGTTGCGGCTCACGGTTCCCGCCGGAACCTCGTGCCCCGAGGCGCTTTGCCCTCCACCCACTCGCAAATGAAGTTCCAAGAGTGAGACGGCCTCCGCGGCCTTCGCCCCGCCGAACTCGATTTTCTGGATGAGTTGTCCCAGCGCCACGCGGTGATCGCCCGCCGCAAGACTCGCGCCGAAGAGCGTCGCCGGCTTATTAAGATGAATCTGAACTTCGGGCCGCACCACTAAGCCGTCGAAGAGACGGTGGCGGAAAAAGCTCGCTCCCGCTTTCCGTTTTTCCGCGACGTAGCGGAGAAGCTTTTGTTTTTGCCCGAGGGAAAGCATGTCCCACGGCAGGTTCTCGACGGACCCGTGCCCCAATCGAGTCGCCAAGGCCGAGTACTCGGAGGCGAGCCAAGGAGGAGGGGCGAGGCCGCGCAAAAGACCGCTGACCCGCTGATTCTCGGTCGTCAAAAACGAGAGGAGGCGCTCGCTCATGAAAAGCTCGAGCTCGATGGCGGTGTCTTGCCCGCCGGTGACCGGCCTCGAGCGAACCGCGGCAAAGACCCGCTCGCAGGGGGGCGCGGGAAGGGCGAGGTGAGGCCAGGCGAGAGCCGTTAGCCAAAGCACGAGCCCGAGTGAAGTGGTGAGACGTCTAAACACGTCTCAGCGATAAGCGAGGGCCATGCCAACCGCTTGTCTTAACTTGAGCCTAACTAGGCTCGCGCACGCAAAAAGAATACGGGTTACGATGACGGGATTTGTCCGGGCGGGGGCCGTGTTACGGCGCGAGGGAAAAAGGGCAAAAAAAAAGACGGCCCTCTCCGCAAGGAGAAGGCCGTCCATCGGAACAATCAGATCGTCGTGCCGTTGTAGGTAACCGTAGCGCTTAAGCCGCAAGCGGTGAAGGTTACCCTGATCACGTTGGCCGAGGCATCCATGAACGAGTAGCTACCGCCGCAGCGTCGTCGTGCTTTTGGTCAAAGGACTGATACACTTTCGAAAGGATCTTCCTTTAGCTTGGAAGAAGACATCTTTTGAAGGAGCAACTCATGATCCCTCAACTCCGCGTTCCCTTTCTCTTTGCCTTGGCGCTGCTGACTAGCTGTGGAGCCGGCAATACGGAAACCCAAAAGCTTGGGAAGACCGGCCAAGTTTCTCGAGGGTCGAACGGGACGCCAACTCTTGTCAAAACCTTGCAGTGCCGCATCGCCGATGCGTCCAATCGAAATCCCGTCAACGTTCCGCCCGTCGTGCAGCGCGGAGAGGCATCCGTCACGCCGGGCTTCGTTTACTTTCGGGGGCACCGAGCCGACGTGATTCATCAGCTCGCCGAAGGTGGTGAGGACACCGCCCGTCTCACGCTGCGGGTCGACGACACCGTCTCTCACGTCTTTAATGCAACCGGCATCGATAACGCCCAGCTGCTGGGGCGGGATTATCTTTTTCAATGTGCCTTCGAGTAAAAGCGAGAGTATCAATTTTAAGTAAACCTGCATCCTTTGATTACCGGTTCTAGCTCCCGTCCGTTACCTTTTTTTACATGAAGCTAACGGCACTTTTGAGTTTAGTTCTCGTCGGAACTTCCCTTCTCGGATCGGAGCGCCCGGAGATCAAGCCTGTATCCTCAAAAACTGGAAACTTCTTGAAAGCGGACCCGGTCGTAAGGGCAAGCCAAGAGGAGAGGCGCCGCGCAAAGAGCGAAAAATAGGATGCAAAGCGTTCCGCGCGGACCCATACCTTCTATTATAGAAGATGTTGCCGTTTCAGGAGTGGCTTCAAGCGGGAGGCCAAAAGCGAGGCGAGACGCGCGTTCCCCCGGTCAGTGAAATGCTCGGTGGGACTCAGATAAAGAGCGGGATCGGAGGCGAAGGTCTCCACGGCATCGAATACCTCGATTTGGTGGCGTGCCGCGAAGTCGCCGATCTCTCTGCGCATCTCACCGAGTTCGAAGCCATTTGGCCCGAACGCCGAAAGCACGGGAAGAAGGGCCAAGGAAAAGTGAGTGCCCTTGGCGTCGCAGTAAGCCTTCATCGCTTCCAGCTGCGTCAGCCCATGGGCGCGGTTATTCTCATAAAGCCATTGGTACCATTCACGGCTGGCGAGCTTCGGATCGAGAGGAGATCCCCATCGGTGCGCGCGGTAGAGAAGCTTTCCTAGAAACCAAGGAAGCTTGAAGAAAGGTTGCTGGTACATCCGATAGAGTCCATTGTCGGCGCCTTCAAAGGGAGTATCTCGCCGCGCGAAATCGTTCGGATTCAGGAGATAAATGACTTCATGGGCGCCGTAGAGATCGTTTTTTACCTCAAGAAAACGGGCAAGTTCATCGAGACCGTAACCGGGCACGCCGAAGTTGAGAACTTTGAGGTGCGTGTGCCCGGGATCGAGCTTGTCTTGAAGCCGCTCTGAAATCGTTTCTTCTTGGGAGAAGCCGACGCCAAAGGCGATCGAGTCTCCCAAAAGCGCTATTCGATAGCGCTCGGTGCCGACGCTATTTTCCGAGTCCCGGATGCCGAATCGATTGATGGAGAGGCTTCTTCCTTCCAGCGAGAGGGTAAAGCCGGGAGTCAGCTCGTAGGCGAGAGCCCGATCGGAAGACGCCTGATAGTAATGCGCCTTGTCCCGTTTCAGCGCCGCCCAATTAAAAGTTAGATAGCCGGCGTAGATCTGGCAGACGAGTTCAACGGCGAGCACCGTCGAAACTGCGATCAAAATCAAACCAACCCCGAATAGAAGCGGGTTTCGGACTCTCGGGGAAGTTGTAGCGAGGGAAAGCAGCTGCTCCATTATAGGCGGCCGGCTCTTGAAATGGAAACGCCGCTCCGGTTTCCCGGAGCGGCGTTTCTTAAATGAGTTCGACGGAGCTTAGTGGTGCACTTTACCTTTGATGCACTCTTTCAAAGCTTTGCCCTTCAACGTGGCATCGCCCTTCAAGCATTCCGACTTCGCTTCTTTGTAGCTGACCTTTACGTTAGACGCGGCCGTCTTGGACGTCTCAACCGTTTTGGTCTCGACCGTCTTCGTCGCTTCGACGGCAGAGGCCGGCGCGGCGGGCGGATTGGCGAACACGGGCATGGCGATCAAAGCGGACAAGAGGAAAAGTTTCTTCATGATGGAATCTCCTAAGTTGAGCGGCTCTTTTGGAGCCCCTCGGTTACTTTTAAGTATCGGCTCCGTAGGTGTGATGGAGATGAGCCGAAACTAAGGTTTTCCTTAGGTAGGTAACTAGGCATAACTCCTTAAGATTACGTCCCAAATTTCATGATTGGCTGGGGCTTTCCGACCATCCGCGCGACCGCCGCCTCCGCGGACTCGACGGCGCCGTTCATGTAACCCTGGTAATCGAGGCTGCAATGCTCGCCCGCGAAAAAGAGCCGCCCATTCAATTCCGTCTCGCCTTCGCACCCTATAAAGGAGGTGTATTGCCCCGGTTTCGGACAAGTGTAACTGCCGCGCGAGTAGGGAAGGCGTCCCCAAGATTTGTACGCCCGGCTCGAGTCAAAGGACCGCACGCCTTGTCCATGGACGGACTCCAAGGCGCGTAAGGTGTTTTTTACTAGATGAACATCGGGATTGAGTCCCGCTCTGCCGCCGATGAACGAAGTGAGGATGCCGCGCGCGCCGTTTTGAAGGCGGCTCGTCTCCCAGATTTCGTGGCTCGAGACGTCCCAAAACATTTGGCCCGTGGAAGCCGGAGCATGGGCCGAAGCCCGTCTCCAAAAACGATCGCGAAAGCCGAGCATGAGCTTCGCGTTGGTGCCGTAGCCCAGCTCGAAAACGCTGCGGCGTTTAGCCGCGGAGAGCGCAAGCGATCGTATGCCCCCGACTTCCCGGAGCGTCGAGAAGGGAAGCGCGAGCAAAACGCGCCGGCTCTCCACGGAGCGATACCCACCGCCAAAACAGGCAAACGTGAGCCTTAGATTCAAATTTTTTTCGCGGATGTCGATGAGCGGAGCGCCCAAATGCATCGGCACCCGGCCTTGCAGCGCTCTGGCCAAGGCTTCGGGAAGCCGCTGATTGCCTCCCCGCACGCGCTTGGCCTCGTCGGAGGCGCCGTAGAACTTCACTCCGTCCTTGGTGGAAGGCTCGACCAGCACTAAAAGATTCAAAGCGGATTGATCCGAAGCTTCCCCGCCGTACTCGCCGACGAAGGCGCGCTCCACGAGATCGAGAACCCAGCCGTCGACTCGATTGCGTTGAGCTTCCAAATACGCTTTTAGGGAGAGCTTATCCAGACGTAAGCCCTCGGCTCCCCCGGGCTCCAGATAAGTCGGCGTCACGAGCTCTCCGTCTTTCGATAAGACGCCGATGTCGGCGGCGAGCCCTTCAGCGAGCGGAGCGAAACATCGGCTTAGGTCTTCTTGAGAGCGGATACGCCCTCCGGCGAAATAGAGCTCATGCTCAAGGCCCGCGTCGCCCGCGATGAAATCATCGACCTCGACTTTTAATTCGGCGCAAAGTTTCAAAAGCGCCTCGTGAGAGGAGTCGATGAACTCTCCGCCCAGCTCGACGAACATCTTGTCGGCGTTGAAGCCGTTCAAAGTTTGCATGCGCCCGCCAACCCGGGTGGCGGCGTCGAAAATTTCGCAAGGGATACCGGCCTGAGTGAGGCGGTAGGCCACCGTGAGGCCCGCGACTCCGGCGCCGACGATGAGCACTTTTTCGGAAGACCTCAGCCATCTGGGGATTGCGCCTAGCGCTTGATCCGCGAGCAGTGCCCCTGCCGCGAGTCCCGCGCCCGAGAGAAATTGGCGGCGGCTCAAGCCCGCTTCGCGGGGAGACGCCGGGGTTTGAGTGCTTTCCCGGAGCAGTTTCGACAGAGACCTGAGCAAGGGCGATTTCATGGCATTACCTCTTCCTGAAGAGGCACGCGGAAATTTTGGGGAAACAGGCTCAAGCGGAGAAATCTAGTGCGCCGACGATTGCCCGGCTAGCATTTTAGCTTCGATCTCGAAGGAAACGCAGCGGTGACCCGGCCGGGAAGCCGGAGCGGATAGCGCGGGAGGCAAGGCGCCGCTTTTTTGAAACAAGCGCTGTCCAGACACTCCTTGAGAGATGAGAAAATCCGCGGTCGCTTTCACCCGCGCCTCGGCGAGGTGCCGGCTCGCCTCCGGGGTTTCCCCATCGTCCGCGCGGCCTTCGAGGGAGACCGTGGTATCGGAGTACTCTCTCAGCCAGCGAGAATGCCGCCTGAGTAGCGCGCGCGCTTTGGGACCTAAAGTCGGCTGGGTCACTTTGAAATAGAGAGTGTCCAGGATGTTGTGGTCACCGCACTCACCGGTCACCGCGGGCTCGGGGCGAACGACGCTCGGCGCGAGCGTCGTTCCGGGCCGGCTCGCGGGAAGGCGCGACGCTTCCTGGGGCACCATCGTGGCGCAAGCCGCCAACGCTAAAGACGCCCACAGGGAAAGAGTTACGGAGCTTCGCATCGTCACCTGGTCATTTTACCATGCCCCTAGGGCTGGAAGTTGAAGGTGTTCAGCCCGGCCTTTACGGGGAAATCGAAGGCCGGGACCATTTTGAAAGCGATGTCGGAGTTGCAAGCGATTTCGTTCGTGCTGTCGTCGATGCGGAAAGCCTGGCTGCGATCGACGCAGAAGTTAAACGGGCCGCTGCCCCAGTACATTTCGCCTTTGTTCCACTCGCCGTAAAGCTTCACGCTTCCCACGTAGCCGCCGAGATTGGTGGAGACGCACTCCTTGGGCTTCAAGGAGAGCCAGCCGATCGAGCGCCAGAGGCCGCCCTCGGCCGCCATCGCGCGGGCGGTGAAAAGCGTCTTCTCCGTGGTGTTACAAATCTTCAAGGTCGTATCGACTTGCTTGCGCTCTAGGTCGACGGTCGTGGTGCCCAAACCGATTTCCACTTCGCGAGGACTCACCATCTCAAATCCGGTACCGAGGCAAGACGACGAAACGTCCGCGTTCTTCAGATCGAAAGCCAAAGTGCCGTTCATGCAAACTTTCGATGCGGTTCCGTCCCAAGTAAAGGCGCCGCCTTTCGCAAAATAGGAAACGGGGCCCGTGTACTTACCGACGACGACATCGTGGCATTCTCCGCCCGCGATTTCATACCAGCCTTTGGAGTGAGTGCCTTCGGAGCCCGGATGGGCGTAGGCCGCAAATACCGAGAGGTCGGGGTTCTTGTTGCAAAGCCGGAGCTTCGAGAAGTTGGGCTCGAGATTCCACACCGTCGTCCCGGATTGCACGGTAACGGCGTCCGCGCTCACTTTTTTCTGGCCCTCTTCAGAGCAAGCCATGGAGTCGGCGTTCTTGAAGTTGAAGGGGGCGCCGTCCACGACACAGAATTGAACCGGGCCTTCGCCCCAGCTCGTCTCGCCAAACTCGTCCTGCGCGTGGAGATACACTTTGCCGACGTACGTTTTCAAATTCTGGTCCAGGCACTTTCCCGGCTCGACCTTGTACCAGCCCACCGATTGCCAGCCCGCTCCGCCACCCATCTGACGCATCGTCGCCGCGTACACGGCGCGATCCGGGTTGTGGTTGCAAAGAGAAAGCACGCTGTCCCCGGCCCAAGCCGAGCCGGACCAGCTCATGGAAACCAGAAAGAAGCCTAGAATGAGTTTGCTCTGCATAGATCCCCCACAAGGGGATCGGACTCTCGCGCCTTAGAGCTGAGGCTGAAAAAATGCTTTTATCGTCACAGTGGAGCCGGGCGTCAGGCCGGCCAGAAATCCTTCAAACGCTTGAGGATCGCGGGCGTGCCCATAGCGGCGAGCGTCTTGGTGTTGCGAATGGGAATCTGCGCGAGCTCCTCGGGATTTCCCGCCACTTCGGTCACGCTCACTTCTCTGAGTAAGTGAAGCATCGGGTAGGGAGAGCGATTCGTGTAATTCTCGGGAGCGTCCTCCCCGGACTCCGCGAACTGAAACGTGGGATGGAACCCCACGAGCTGCACCGTTCCGCTGAGTCCCATGTCGAGGACCAAGTTTTCCGCGACGCCCAGGAAATCATTGAAGTCGAGAAAGTCGGGAAGGGCGTTCGGGAAAATCAGAAAGCTCGTTTCGATCTCGTTGCGGCGGCTACCCACCAACGTTTGTAGCTCCCGGGCGAGCTCCCTCAAAATCGCGGAAGCCTCGGTCGTCTCCGTCACTTGATAACGGATGGTGTCCTCGTCAAAAACTCGCTTGGCGAAGGGACAGAGATTCAGGCCGACGATCCAGGACTCTATCCAGCGGCGGGTATTTTCGGCGGGTAGATCGTTCATGTGGGTTTCAGTCCAGGTAACTAAAGCCGACCATCGCTTCGGAGATTTTCCAAAGGTGCTCCGCGACTTTGGTGTCGTGGGCGGACGCCTTGGCTTTGACTCGCTTCGGCTGCCCCTTGATCTCCAAGAAACCGTCGGGGCCATAGTACTCGCCTCCGACGACCGCCGGATCGAGCGCGGCTCTCAAAGACGGAAGCGCGCCTTCCGCCGGGCCCTGGCCGAAGTAGGGATTCAGGAACGTGAAGATCTTCGAGTGCACTTGCAGATTGGACCTAGTCCAGCCGGGGTGAGAGGCCACTGCGATGGTGGTGGCATTCACGCGGCGTAGGCGGCGCTCCAGCTCGAAAGTGAAAAGGAGATTGGCGAGCTTACTTTGCGAGTAGGCGTTCGTGGGCGAGTACTTATTCTCCGCGTTCAAATTTTCGAAATCTATTTTCCCCCCGCGGTGCGCTTGGCTGCTCACGGTGATCACCCGAGATCCGGGAGTGGAGGTGAGCGCTTCGAGGAGCCGTCCGGTCAATAGAAACGGTCCCAGGTGGTTGGTCGCGAACTGCAGTTCGTAACCCTGAGGCGTTTTTTCGAGCGGCGGAAACATGACGCCCGCGTTATTGAAAAGCAAATCCAGGCGATCGTACTTATCGCCGAACTTTCCCGCGAAGGTTTTCACCGACTCCAGATCGGAGAGGTTCAAGGTCATCGTCTCGACTTGGGCGCCGGGGTGGGTTTTCAGGACGTCCTGTCTGGCCGCTTCCGCTTTCGAAGCGTTCCGGCAGGCCATGACGACTTTCGCGCCTTTGCTCGCGAGAGCCCGGCAGGTTTCCAGGCCAATTCCGCTATTGCCGCCCGTTACGATCGCCACGCGATCGGCTTGCGCCGGTACCGCTGCTATAGAAAATTTCATGGGAAGGGTTTAACCGAGACAGGGGAGGCGGTCAAAGCAAGGAAGGATTATTCGGCGGCGAGCGCTTCGGAGGCGAGGTCCGCGTCCAGGCGCTCGGGAAGCTCGGAGGCTTCCATCGTGTCCATCGCCGGCTCTTCGTAAGCGGTCTCGAGGCCGCTGTCCGCTTTTTCCGACTCGATACCGAGGGCGCCGCCTAGAATGCGTCCGAAGATGGGCATACCCAAGATCGGCTTGAAGTGGGTTATCATGGCCGACCTTTGAGTCATGGTGTTACCTTCCGCCATGACGAGGGCGTCGTAAGTAATGCCGAGAGCGGCGAAAGCTAGGACCATCACGACTAGAATCATGTGCTTCATAAGGGTAAGCCTAGGTAGAGCAGAAACGATGCCACCCAGAATACGGCGATTGATGCCTGAGGGAGTGTCGAACGTTTCGTCATAATCCGAACCCCTCCGCCTTTGGTTTCCAATTTCGGGCAGTTAACTCGGCTACCTCTTATCCAAGGGGTTTTGGGGCTCGGTCCACGCTTAAAAGGGCCTGTGTCCGCGAGGCTTTACCTCCGTTCGGGACAAATCTGGTGTCCAGAGCTTAGGCAGCGCGAGACCACTTCCACCCAGGCATGGTATGAAGCCGGTCATGCAGATTTCATTCGAAGCGGAAGGCTTCGCTCCCCTCGAAGTTCCCGAGGGCGCCGCACTCTCCGACGTTTTGGACGGCCCTCACTCGCCCGTTTTCTTCGGCTGTAAGTCGGGGGACTGCGGGACGTGCTTGGTCGACGTCGATCCCGAGGGGTTTCAAACTTTGCCTCCTCCCTCAATCGAGGAAAAGGCGTTGCTCGACGTGTTCGCGCAAGATCGCCCCACGGCGCGCCTCGCGTGCCAGCTTTTGGCGACCCATCCGCTGAAATTGAGATTTAGAGCGGTCTGATCTTTAAATCAGTCCCACTTGATTTCGCCTTTGGCGACCTTCGCTCCGAGGTCGACGGCGACGACGAGGCCGGCCTTCGCGTAGCGGGCGATCATGGCGGCGATGAGCTCGGCCGAGTTCCGGGCTTTCGGGAGCTCTTCGTCGAAGGCGATCAAATACTGTTTGGTGTGCTCGATGGCCGAAGCGTCTCTCGGAGAGCCGACTTGGTAGTGACCCGCGATGACCGTTTCGGGGGCAAGGGCCGCGAGCTTATCGAGAGCCGCGATCCAGTTCTTGCGGCTTTCCACCGTCGAGTCGGCGGTCCAGGCGTGGGCGCCTCCGTACACGACGTCGCCCGCGATTAGGGTTTTCTGCGCGGGAATCCAAAGGACGCTGTTCGCGGCGGAGTCGCCGGCGACGGGGCTCAAGACTTCGATTTTTTCGCCGTCGAGCTCGAGGTCACCCTTGAGCGGGGAGGGCGTCAGGAGTTTTTTCGGGCCGTTCGCGCCGAGCTTGGGGCCCCAGACGGCGAGCTTCTTTTTCGCGGTGGCTCTGAAGTCCGCCACAGTGGCTTTCGCCGCCACGATCTTTACGGCCGGAAACGTGGTCTTGAGCGTATCGAGACCGAAGTAATGATCGGGATGAGCGTGGGTGATGAAGATGGTGGTGAGCTTTTTGCCGGATTCCAGCACATCGGCCGCGACCCGAAGCGCGTTCGAATTACTAAATTGCGCGTCGACCAGAATGGCCTCTTTCTCTCCGAGAATCAGGGTGGAGGTGACCAAGAACCCGTTCTCATCGGCCGTATAGACCTTGAGACCGAGGGGCTTTGCCGAAAGGAGAGAGCCAACGAGACACAGGCCGAGGACGATGAGGTTTTTCATGGAGCTGGAGATTAATGCACTGAATCAGTTTGGCAAGACCGATCGTAAGCTTTCCGAATAAGAGGCGAGATCGGGGCCCTTCACGAGGCCTAGGGCTTTCTTTGCGGCGGCCCGCGCGGGCCGCAAGCGATGCTCGGAGTAATAAGCGAGGGCGAGGTTATGCCAGGGGGCGGGAGTCTCGGGATGAAACTTCGTTGCGTTTTCCAGCGCCTGGACGGCGCCTTTGTAATCTTTCGCGGCGTAGCGCACGTTCCCCATTCCTATCCACGCGCCGAGACTTTCGGGCCAGCGTTTCAAGATGGTCTGGTAGGCGAGGGTGGCTTGCGGATTTAGGCCCAGGCGCTCCAGGGCGGCGGCGGCTTCCAGGTGATCCACTTCGTCCGCCGTGTTGGAAAGCAAGGTGGGCGGAAGGACGACGACTCCCCAGTATTCGGCGAGCTCCCAGCTCAAATCGAAACGCTTCATCCGCATCGTGTCGGCCTCGTCCGAGCCGGAGTGCAGAATCAGTCGCGACGCCTCCAAGTCGTAGCCGATGGCCACCGCGTAATGCCATTTCGGGTACCAGCTCAAGCCGAGGTTCTGAAGGACGACTACCGGATGACCGTCGGCGATTTCCTTGAAGAGGCTTTTGTAGTTGCGCACGGGCAGGGCGAGAAAACCGCGGCGCCGGGCCGCGCCGAGCAAATCCATTTGAAACGTGCCTTCTCGCTCCGGCGTCATCAGCTGGGAAGCGAGTTGATCCGGGGAAACGGGATCCCCCGCCCATCCTAGGGCCATGGCGAGGGACGCGGGGCCACAGTGATTTCTCTCTTGCTGGATGAAGGGCACGTTCGGAACGAGAGAGGAGTCAGGGATCCCCACACGGGAGAGACCAGCCCGATCTAAAGAGAACGTCGAGCAGCCGACGAGCAAACTCCCGCCTAGGACTAAAACCAGCCGCCGGAACGATCTCATCGGTAGATCAGGATCAAGATGATGCCGATCAGAACGAGCGCGCCGAGTCCGAGATAGATGCCGTCGCCACCGGCCGGAAGTTGATCCATCCGGGAGGCGACTTGGCGGACTTCGCTGTCCGAAAGGGCGGCGACACGGGTACCGGCTTCCTCGGTACTGACTCCCCATTCCACTAATTTATTTTTCACTTCCGTGCGGTTCAGCCAGCCGGCGATCCGCGTCCGTTCGGCGCTCAAGTCGGAGACGACTTTTTCCGTCGATATCATCCCCGCGAATGCTTGAGTGGCCGGCAAGGTGATGGTGATTAAAGCGATCCAGAAAGAACGAGCGAACGAAGTAGTGTTGTGTTTCACGGTTAGGACTCTCCCTTTTAAAGGCAAACTTAGCAAGGTGCATGCCACGAGGTATGGGCTGGGATCGCTGTCCCGCGGGCGCTCCCTTGTTGCAAATTGCCAGCAAGAGCTCGCTATGAGCCGACAAAAACAGGGGGATTGTCTCGGTGCTGGGGGAATGTGGTATACCCCGGGGCGTGCTTCCCACGGAAAACGAGCCCATTTGCCTAATTAGCTTCGAGATCACGGCCATTCTTTTGAATGGGCGCCCGGACACCCGTCCCGGCTTTTGGAAGGCGTACCGAAGAGAGCTCGAGCTCAATGAGAAGACGAATTACGCCAATTACCACACGCACCTTTGCCAGCATCAGCTGGCGTCCTTGAAAATCGATCGCAGCGTTCCGACTTATTTCCGTAACGGCCAGCTGACCATCGGGAAAGACGCGGGCAACTCCATGGGACGGGGCGATCATCTGGAGCTCCCGGCGAAGTTCAAGGCTCCCGTTAAGAACATCCTTCCCCTCGTTCCTGCTTGAGCCATGGGTTCACCTTCCACGCTTTACCGATTTCAGATCCAGCTCTCCGATGTCGCTCGCGGGCTCTATGAAACGTTCGAGCTGCGCGTGGCGATGCATCCCTCGGAATCGCTTCCGTACTTATTGACCCGGGTCATTGCTTACGCCCTCAACTACCAAGAGGGACTGAAGATCACCCAAGGCCTCGCCAATCCCGACGAGCCAGCGCTTGAAGTGCGCGACCTCACGGGGCTCATTCAAGTTTGGATCGAGGTGGGCACGCCTTCCGCGCGCCGCCTACATAAGGCCTCGAAAGCTTCGAAGTCGGTTCGTGTCTATACGTACCGGGATCCCGAGCTCCTGCTAAAGGAAGCCAAGGGCGAGACCATTCATCGCGCCGAGACCATCGAAGTCTTCTCGCTGACGCCCGCGTTTTTAAATCGCCTCGCCGAAACTTTGGACAGAGACAACGCCTGGGAGCTTCTCATCGACGACGGAGAGCTCTCGGTCACGGTGAAAGAAACCATCGTGAGCGGCGAACTTAAGTCCCATTCTCTCCAGGGCTAGCCCTATCCAGCAATCGTACGCCGCCTAGGCAGGCGAGGTGCCGTATTACGTCGCTTTTGGCGTAGACCAGGCTGAAACACCCTGGCGGCCTACTTGCACATTTCAGGGTTCGGCCTGAAGTCTGCCTTGCGTGTAGGCATGGAGTTTAGATGCTGGTTCGTCGAATCACATATGCCCTGGTCCTGGCTTTACTTGGATCGGCTCAGCCGTCCTTGAGAACCGTGGCGAGCAATGGAGCGGAAAGCCACGAGCAAACCACCCAAGTTCGCGTGCAGCGTGCCCAGGGCGTCGAGGAAAAGAAAGTGCCCGGCGAAGTAAAGGGAGGCGTCGTGCGCGCGCTCAGACCCGGCGAAGAGCAGCCCGGCTACTTGGGCTCTACCTATTCCGACGATACGCATTCCTTCTCTAGCTCCGTCCGCACGGGAGCGATTTACCTCATGCCCGGTTTCAAAGGCGTGCTCTTTAACGGACAGCTCGCGGTCACGAAGCGTGAGATAAAAGGTCTGTCCGTGATGGTTATGAGTCCCGATTCCCGGGACAACCAGATTTTCTCCGCGAACGGCCAGTACGTCATCGATGATGGATTTTTCATTTGTCGTCTAACCGCTTCCGTCGACGTGCTTTATGGGGCGTTGGGCGGGCTCACCTTTCTAGGTATCGGTGGTGAGAAAGAATGGATCGACGGCCTCAACTACAAGACTACCAATCAGCAATGTTACGGGAAAATTGAATTGGGCACGGACGAAAAGGGAAATCGCGTCGGCCTTCCCCTGCAAGAAGTTAAAAATTACTGCGAGCGTTGCACGGGCGGCAT
>JAYUGC010000156.1:0-3589 GCA_043767805.1 Pseudomonadota bacterium
GATTCGGCGGACCAAAAAAAGGGTAAGGCCTACGCCTCCGGTCTCAGCCAGATTTACGACGGTCCGGTGATGGTGGTCATCAATAAGAAGAGCGCCAGCGCCTCCGAGATTCATGCGGGCGCCCTCCAAGATTATGGCCGGGCGCTGATCGTAGGCGACTCGAGCACGTTCGGTAAGGGATCCGTGCAGGCAGTGCACCCGCTTTCTCCCGAGCAATTGGGGGCCGTGAAGATCACCATTCAGGGCTTCTTCCGTCCTCTTGGCGAATCGACTCAAAAGGGCGGCGTGAAATCTCACGTCGTCTTTCCGTCCGGCTGGGATCAGCCGGGCATCGGCGAGGTAAACTTGCCCAACGTCATCGAGTTCGCCAATATTTTGCCGTCGGTTAAGGTGCTCAGCACTCATATGACGCCCGAGCTGCTTGAAGTGCTTCGGACCCGGCATGAGCAAAGAATGACCAGGGACCCCGAGCTGACTCGGCTGGGCTCGCAAGTAAATGAGTTCCTGAAAATCTCCGCTAACCCGGCTGCGGTAGGCGTCGAAGAAAAGGCTAAGGCCCTGTTGAAGCTGGGCGGTCTAGGCAAGACCGAGACTAATTTTGGTGAAGATGCTTACACTAAAGAGCTTCTCAGAATGTTCGTCGATTACTCGAGCACGCTCTATGAGGCGGGCGTCCGAGGTATCACGCCTGACGTCGAGCCACTGGTGGATGCTCCTGACAAGGGGACGGACACGGCTCGGTTGCCGAATTGTCCTTTCGATCAGGTGGCGGGCTACTAGCGCTCACGCTGACAAACGTCGTGCAGCAACGCTCTGAACCAGCGGTGGAGCGGCTCACGGTGCGTGCGCTCGTGCCAAACTTGATTCACGATGAAGCCATCGAGTTTGAGAGGCGCGGGATATTCTTCGAGCGGCAGGTAATCCCTGAGCCTCGCCGATAAGCGCGAAGGGCACCCATGGTGCCGTTTGCGAGATCTTCTTTAGGGAGGACGCCGGCCAAGGGGCGGCAAACCACCGTCACGCCCGGGGCTTCCTTGGCGAGACGGCCGATGAGAGACGGCGCGATGCTTTGCTCGAAGTAGTCGGTCGTCGCGAGATGAACCCGTCCTTCGGCTTTCATAGGATCGAACTCATTGGGCTCCTGAAAGAGTTTCGTCAAATCCTCCATCACCCGCGCGAGATCGGGATAGAGGCGTTCCGCCGTGGGAGTCGGGATGACTCCGGCCGGAACCTTCACGAAAAGCGGGTCGCCGAAGTCGGCGATTCGTTTTGTTGACGATAAGCGCAAATACATCGACAGCGTCGATCAGGCGATGCAGACGGCTGGAATTCCTTACGTCGGCTTTCGCTACGGTGGCGCCGATTATCGGGTCTATCATTTCAGCCCAGCTCTCGCGGCCTTCGAGCACGATTATTTCAAGCGCAACGGCACTATTCTCTCCGACGCCCACGCCCGCCGCTTGATGCAGCACTAAGCCTAAGGCAGGGAACCCGCGCTCTCGCGCGTTCGACCGGGGCAGTCACGGGTCCCGAGTACAAGGAAGTCTATCAGATCTCCCCTTTCCGGACTGGTCGTTAAGGGCGGGTCCGAGAGGGGAAGATCAAGAAGTCTTCCTCGTACCCGGAACCCGTGACTTCCCGGATTAGAGGGGTTTCTTTTCGGTCGAGACGACTTGGGTTTCGATGATGCCGTCGGTGACGCGGGTGGAGAGACGGTCGCCGGCTTTGTAATGATCGATGGTGCGGACGATCTCGCCCTTAAAATCGGTCGTGAGCGTATAGCCGCGAGAGATAAGTCTGAGCGGCGAGAGAAGGTCGAGGCGCTGGACATTGCTCTCGACGCGCTTTCTGCCGAAGCCGACGCGATTTCGGATCGCGGCATCCATACGGGCCCGAGCCTGACGGAACGATTCCTTTAGAAGCCGAACCTTCTCGCGCGGATCGACGAGCCGAGCCGCTAAATGATCGAGATGAATGCGAAGCTGCTCGAGCCGCTTGCGGGTAAGTGCGACTAACCGGTCCTGACGCGTTTTTACTTGATACGCGAGCTCGTCTTGGCGAGGAATGACCATTTCCGCCGCGGCGGAAGGCGTCGGAGCGCGCACGTCGGCGACGAAATCCGCGATGGTGAAATCAATCTCATGGCCCACCGCCGAAATGGTGGGTATCGCGCAGGCCACGATGGCGCGCGCCACGGTCTCTTCGTTGAAGCACCACAGATCTTCCATGCTACCGCCGCCACGGCCGACGATGAGCACTTCCAAGGCTCGCTCGGGATTTTCCCAGTTCCAGCGCTCGGCCCGGCGCAAAGCCGCGCAGATTTCCGGCGCCGCTTTCTCGCCCTGGACGACGGCCGGTAAAATATAGACTTCGCGGTCCGGGAACCGGCGCGAGAGCACTTTCAAAATGTCGCGGACCGCAGCGCCCGTGCTGGACGTAATGATGCCGATGCGCTTGGGCAAAAAGGGCAGCTTCTTTTTACGAGAGGCTTCAAAAAGTCCTTCGGCCTGGAGGCGAGCCTTCATCTGATTGAAGGCGAGCTGCAAAGCGCCGATGCCCACCGGCTCCAAAGTATCGCACACCATCTGGTACTCGCCGCGGGCTTCGTACACGGTGAGCTTTCCATGGAGGAGAATTTCCATGCCGTCTTTCAGATCGAACTTGAGCTTTTGGATATGGCCCTTGAACATCACCGACCGCATCTGAGCGGTGGCGTCTTTCAAGATGAAATAGACGTGGCCGGAAGCCGGACGGCGGAAATTGCTGACTTCCCCCCGGACCCAAATTTCCCCGAATGTGCCTTCCAAATGGCCGCGCACCCGGCGGGTGAGCTCGGAAACCGAGGGAACTTTGGCTCGCCAGTCGACGGTTTCTTGCAGCGGCGCGTCCAAGGGTAGGGTCATTTGGCTGTCTAGCTTGTCGTTTCCCACGTTGAGCATGAAGCTCCCATTAAACAGCCAGGCTCCAAAACGGCAAGTCCAAGCTGCGAGCGGGGGAGGGATCCCGGTCGTCCCGAGCGTTCGACCGGGGCAGTCACGGGTCACGAGTTCCGGGTACGAGGAAGTCTATTAGATCTCTGTCTCCTGGGCTGGCCGTTAACGGCGGGTCCGAGAGGGGGAGATCAAGAAGTCTTTCTCACGATTCGACCCCCACGCGTCCTCTACGCCGTGTTTGTGCTCCTTTCTGAAAAAAACAAAAATTTGAATATTGTGCGCCCTGGGAAGGCCACTGAGACTGGCGGGTGAGCCAGGCAGAGCGAGGGCTCTACCGGCAAGTCCCCCCTGCAAAGGAGTAGTAAACCATGCAGTAGCGAACATTGCGTGACCAAGCCTGGAGACGGGCTGCACGAAGCGTATGGAGCGAACCTCATAGGCCGGAATGCGAAAGCGTGAAGTGATTGAGCCTCGACATTTTGTAATTCCCGAGGGCCATGCCGTGATTTTGGCAGAAGCCTACATTCCCAGCCCGTAGGACGAGGGTATGGGGACCGGGCGGGGTCATAGAACCTGGCATGTGAGGAGAGTCTTGGAGGTTAACAGGGGACTGCCTTTGGCGTCTCAACGTTCATTTTTTTTCCAGGGGCGTTGTC
>JAYUGC010000157.1:0-53581 GCA_043767805.1 Pseudomonadota bacterium
ACAGCTCACTCCTCTTCTTGAAACTTAACTCTTTCTGATCCGTTTCCTTGGCTCCAAAGGCCTCTAGAAGTAGAGCTCTGTGGAGCTCGCGACTTCGAATTTCCTCTAAGTCAGCCTCGTTTGTCTTGGAAACGGGTGGCGCTTCGGCTCGGCTGGACCGGAACGGAGTGCCTTTATAGCGGTCAACTAACGTCCCACCACCACTGGTTAAAAGAAGGTTCTGGGTCGAGCCCTGCACCTGCGAAGCTCTCTGGAAGTTTTGGCTAGGATCGTCTACCCAGACACTCAGACTAGGATTCGCGTTGCGTTGAGTTGCGAAATCTAGATTGAGCAGAACCGGTTCCCGCGTCCTTCCTTTTGGAAAAAGTAATTCTCTGACTCGGATCATATTGCTATCCACCGGGAAGGATTCGAAGTCCTCATACCGAATGGGAAACGACACTTTCCGATTTTGTAACCCGTTTTGTTTTCTTACCAAGGGGTGAGCGGGTTCGAATTTTGGGGGATTTGATAAGTGCCAGAGCATCCCCTGTCCCCATGGAGTGCCCTGGAAGGAATCTGCAGTGCTTATCAGGATCTTAAATGGGCCTGGCTTGGTAAAATCGGTCGTCGCGATCTCCAGGGTATCGAGTTTCGAGCTTCCGATTGGAATCCGAAAAATTCTTAATCCCAGATTATCTTGATGGGCATAACCCCCCGCGAAGTTAGCGCGAAATTGCTGATAATCTTGTACCGACGATAGGCCCGCTGATTGAATAAAGGCTTTTTGGTTCCTTTCGTAGTCCGACTGATCCTCAGCGCTTAGCCTGTCGGGGATCAGCATGCTCAGGCCAACCGCTAACAACCAAAAAAGGTAGAATCGGCCTTGCATATCGTCCGTCTCCTAAAGAAGTACCGAGCTTCATGTGGTGAATCCGATGTCCACCGATCTGCCCCATTTTTTCACCAAGTACGTTCACGTTTTAAAGCAAGAACACGGCCAGTCTTCACAGCGGGGATTCGGTTTGATTCCCGAGCCTTTAGACGCTGGGTTGTGAATACGGCGTCCGAATTTCTGTAGAAGAAGGGGGATTGGTTAAGGTGTGGTTGGCAGGTTTTACTATCGTTGCGCTGTTACTTACGGCGTGCGGAAAAAACGAGCCGACTATTCCGGCTGGGTACTATCCCCCGAACTATCAGGCTCCCATGCCTGCCCAATTCTTAGTAACTGCCCCCCCGCCGTTCCGGGGTTTTGGACCCACCCTGAGAGCGACAGAAGCGGGATTCCTTCGCTTGGATCAGGACGCCTGCCATTGACAGCATTGTAGTCGAAACTCGTTAAAAGACCCGGTAAAATGCTTCTTAGAGGAGAATCTTTGACCAAACCCAAACTTATTTCGATCTGGCTTTGGGTGCCATTTTTTTTCCTGGCAACTTCTCACCTCATCGCGGAAAAACACAACAGCGCATGGGACCAGCGGGCCTGCCTCCACCTCTTCTACTTGATCTCCAGTCGAGAAAACCCCGCCATTTCCTACTTGGTCGAAAAAAAGATTCCAGTTGATATGCTTGCGACACTTCTTGGAAGTACTAAAAGAGGCGGCCGGCTGAAGCCGGAACTGATTCAGCGATATGCCAAGGCGTTGCAGGATAACATATCCAAATCAATTTCGGCGAGGTTCGCGGCTTTGGGCGGAGTTGGTGTTCCACAATCAGAAGAGATAACTTTCCAAGTCAAAGATCATGGGTGGGTCTGGATAGACCTCGAGGTCGGCGGCCACCACGATGCGATCTCTCTTCCGCTCAATTCTTTTTTTCTGAATGAAGGGCTGGCTGACATAGGTTTTTTTTCCCGTCCAATTCCCAACAATTCTCATGCCTTTCAAAAATCGGTCGCGCAGATTTTAGGAGAAACCAACTTCGACACATCCCTTCTCCCTGCCCTTCTTGCCGGTTTCGGATGGAAGGAAACCACTGAAAGCCCCACTTTTTTGAAACTCCCTGGGTTAACATTGACAGCAGCGAATCCCAAAGACACTGAGGTAATTTACCGTGGACTCCGGGTCGATCGCTCAAAGGCCGCCGAAATATTTCAACGAGGTGAGGTGAGGGCTTTGCCCACCGATAAAGTTGAAATCGAGAGGTTCCTAAAAATGGATCTCAAGGGCCGGGAAAAATGGGTTCGTAAAGAGTTAGTGGACAGGATCGCCGGGATGTATAACGGAGTGTCTCTCCTTATGGGGGGAACCCTCGATTCAACGGTCGCCAGAACATTTGGTAGCTATGTCTTTGAGATTCACGTTCCCAAAGAGTGTCGGATTCCCGTGAGACCAGCTGGTGACGGAGAAATGGAGGTGTTTATCCCATTCGGAATCGCCCCCGAGTGGATCAAAAAGGTCGTTGATTCGCGTACCGGCAACGTTATCTTCGAGCGTCCTTAACCGGGGAATGGAGATTTTGTTTTACAACAGTCGCCTCTGGGATCTGCTTGGAAGCGACTTATCGACTCAACATTGGGATCCCTAGCCTAATTGAATTCGCCCTGGCGGGCCCCCATTTCCTCTCCTGCACCACGCTTGGCCCCGATCAGAATTTCATCGGCGGATTACACCCAAGTCGCGCAAGCGAAATGGGCCGAGCACCTTGAGACTGGTCGCAAATGGTCGCAAACCGAGAAAGAGAAGATCGATTCGAAAGTAAGTTCGGTAAGTTAAAAACAGAAAATCGGGGCGGCAGGAATTGAACCTGCGACCTCTTGCACCCCAAGCAAGCGCGCTAAACCCCTGCGCTACGCCCCGACTATAGAAGGCCCCGAGACTACTTGATGCAGTGCTTTTAGACAACCCCTGAGGGCTCAATAAACGTGGGCGTTTCGAGCCATTTGGATGAGGTCTTTGAGCTCCCGGGCCACGTATTTCAGCGTTTGGGCCTGGAGGGAACTGGGAAGGGTGGGTGACTTGCCCTGCTTCTGCTCCTTCAGCTTCTTTTTCGCCCCGCCCACGCTGTACTTTTCGACGTACAAAAAGTGGCGGATGAGATGGAAAGCCTCGACGTCCTGCCGGGAATAAACCCAGTGCCCGTTGCTCGATTTCTTGGGCCGGACGGTAGAAAACTCGCTTTGCCAGTAGCGCAAAACATGGGTTTCGACCCCGATGATTTTAGCGACCTCATTTACCCGGAAATACTTCTGCGAGGCGGGCAAATCGAGCCCCAGCATTTCGGCCGGAGGAGGAGCGGTCTCCACGGGAGCCTCGGTGCCGCATTGGTCGCTCGCCAAAAGCTCGAGCTGCTCTTGAAGGGGCGGTACCTCTTTGGCGACTTCCTGGAATAACTTCTTCTTCAAGCCATCCAAGATGTACTTGTGGGAGAGCTTTTCTCGGTCGCTCGGAAGCACTACGTCTTTGGGGTCACTCATGGGGAAAACCTCCCGTGAAAAGAAGAGATCGGCTAAAGCCCCTAAATTATAGTGTTTTGAAAGCCAAACGCCAACCGGGTGCGTTACACGCCGCATTCAGTACCCATTCAGTACCCATTCAGTACCCATTCAGATCGCAATTCATTTCGAGACTGGCGGCGGCTCTTTTGCTCTGCTCGATGAGCTCCTGAACTTCTTTCCGGGAAACATTCGCCAGACGGCAGCTCGGCCTCTACGGCTTCCAGAAGCTTCTTGATGCGCTTGATATCGTCGAGATTGTTTTGGGGTGAGTTCGCCGATTCCCATAAGGACTCGCGGACCGACGAGCCCCGTCTTGCGAGACGGCAGTCGTGGAAAGAGCAAACAAACAGAATGCGGCGGTTTTCAGGTATTTCAATCAATCCCCCAAAAATAAATAGGTTCAGAATGATTGTGCGCGAGGCTGAGCTCCGCTCGGAGTAACTTAAGTCGGGAGATTCAAGTCCGGATCTGAGCGCCGTGTTTCTCGGCGACCGCGGTCAGCACTTTTTGCTTCAGCTCGATGATCTCGTCGTCTTTGAGTGTCCGCTCGTGCGACATGAAGCTCAGGTGGAACGCGAGGCTCTTTTTCCCTTCGGGAAGGTTCGCTCCCTCGTACACGTCGAAGATGGACGCGTCCGCGAGCAGCGCACCGGCGGTGTGCTTGATGGAATCGATGACCGCTCCGCCCATGACGTTCTTGTCCATGACGAGAGCGACATCGAGCTCCACGGCCGGGAACTTCGAAGGCACCTTGTAACGGATTACGCCCCGCTCGTACTTTTTCAAAGCGTCGAGGTCGAGCTCGAAAAGCACGATGGGCTCATCAGATCCTACGAGAGATTGGCGCAGAAAGGGGTGGAGCTCCCCGACCCGGCCTACTTCTTTCAATCCCAGTTTCACGATCGCTGAGCGATTGGGGTGGAACATGGGATTGTTGGTCAACGGCTCAAAGGCTAAGAAGACCGTGGTCATTTTCCTGACCAGGGTCTCGACCACGCCTTTGGCGTGATAAAAAGTGACCGGCTCGGGCTCGTTGTTCCAAGCGGGAACCGTGATGCCGGAAGCAAGGACTCCGGCGAGGTATGGAATTTCGCGCACACCCGTTTCGGACTTCTCGTCTTTGTTGTAAACGCGGGCAAGCTCGAAAATCTTCTGCGCGAGAATCTTGCGGTTCCGGTTGTAGAGATAGGTCTCTAATAAGGAGGGTAAGAGGCTCAAGCGCATGAGCTTCATGTCTTCCGAAATCGGGTTCTTCAGCTCGATGGCGTCTTCGACCGGCAAGCCGTAGCGCTTGAAGATCTCAGCCGACGTAAAGCTGTAGTGGATGGTCTCGCGGAAGCCGAGATCCTGCATGATGTTCTTCGAGCGCAGCTCGAAGTCCAAGTAGCTTTCCGAAATCTGATCGTAGGCAGCTGGCGAAGCCGGGAACTTGAGCGGAATGGAGTCGTAGCCATTCAAGCGCGCCACTTCCTCGACGATATCGATGCTGTCGTTCAGATCGCGCCGGTAGCCCGGGATGCGGATCTGAAGGATGTTGAGGCTGCGCTTATGAGACGCAATGCCGATGGTATCGAGCAAATCCGCCGCATGATCCAAGGACAACTCGGGCAACCCGATGACCCGGCGAATCTCGCGCATGTCGACGGCGAGCACGTTCTCTTTCGGAACTTCCGGCGCCGTATCGATGGGCGGATGATAAACCTCGGCGTTAAAGCCGTCGCGTAGCAGCGAAGCCGCGCGCTCGCTGGCAATCATTACGGTCGCGAGATCCACGCCTTTTTCGAAACGCTTCGACGAGTCCGTATGAAGCCCCAAGCGCTTCGCCGTCCGACGGATCTGCGCGGGGTTGAAGGTCGCCGTTTCGAGCACGATGGCCGTGGTGTCTGCCTCGATCTGGGAATTGGCGCCTCCCATGATTCCCGCAAGGGCCACGGGAGTGTCGCCGTCCATGATCAGGATGTCGCCTTCTTCCAGCCGCACCGTCGCGCCGCTGAGAAGGGTGAAATCCTGAGGCGTCTTGCACGGGCCGATGTTGAGCGTTCCCGACTTGATCCGCCGGAGATCGAACGCATGCATCGGCTGGCCGTACTCGAGCATCACGAAGTTCGTGATATCGACGATGTTATTGATAGGACGGATCCCGACCGACTGCAGTCGGGTCTGGATCCAGTCCGGGCTCTCGGCCACTTTTAATTGGTCGAGCACGCGTGCCACGTATCTCGGGCAGGCGATCGCATCGGTCACTTCCACTTTAATGATGGAAGAGGTCCGGTGCGGCGATATACGAAAGCGTGCCGGCTTGGGGTCGCGGATCTTCGTCTTGAGGAGCGGCGCGATTTCCCGCGCCAGCCCCATAACGCTCAAGCAGTCGCCCCGGTTAGGGGTGAGCTCGAACTCCATGACGGTGTCTTCTTGACCCGCTCCCAGAAGCCTAGCCACCAGTTCGCCAAGCTTTGCGTGCTTGGGGAGCTGGAGTATGCCTTCACTTTCGTCCGAGACGCCGAGCTCTTTCCCCGAGCAAATCATGCCGTGGGACTCGACGCCGCGGATGGCGGAAACTTTAATGGCGAAATCGCCGGGAAGAATCGCGCCGGGGCAAGCCACCGGTACAATATCGCCCACCGCGATGTTCTTTGCCCCGCAGACGATTTGTTTGGTCTCTGCGTCGGGCTTATCCGAAAAAACAACTTGAGTGACCTGGAGACGATCCGCGTTGGGATGAGGATCGATCTTTACGATTTTACCGACGAGAACGTCGTTCAAACCGCCGGCGACTTTCTTGATCCCCGCCACCGCGAGACCGCGCATGGTGAGCTTATCGGCCAGCTCTTCGGGGACTATCTTTACGTCGGGCTTCTGGAGGTAATCTCTCAACCAGTTCAGTGAAAGGAACATTAGAACTGCTCCAGCATCCGGTGATCGTTCTCGAAGAACGACCGAAGGTCATCGATTCCGTACTTGAGCATGGCGATACGCTCGACCCCGAACCCGAAGGCGAAGCCCGAATATCTTTCCATCTCGTACCCGACCGCCTTGAAGACGTTCGGGTGGATCATCCCGCAGCCACCAATCTCGAGCCAGCCGGTCTCTTTACAGGTCCGGCAACCGCGCCCGCGGCAATGGATGCATTGCATGTCCACCTCGGCGCCCGGCTCGACGAACGGGAAAAAACTAGGACGAAAACGTAGGGGGCGGCTACCAAACAGCGACTTCACCCAATAGTGAAGGACGCCCTTCAACTCCGCCATGGTCACATGATCGTCGACCATCACGCCCTCGATTTGATGAAACATCGGGGTGTGGGTTTGGTCGTAATCGGACCGGTACACGCGGCCGTAGCTAATAAATTGCAGCGGCGGCTTACGATTCTGCATGGTCCGGATCTGCATGGGCGACGTGTGCGACCGAAGCAGAGTGGGGACGTTACGCAGATAAAAGGTATCTTGAAGATCTCTCGCCGGATGATCGGCCGGCGTATTCAAGGCTTCGAAGTTATAAAATTCCGTTTCGATCTCAGGGCCCGAGACCACCGAGAAGCCCACGCGCTTTAAACAGAGAACGGATTCTTCGATGATCTTCGTCACCGGGTGAATCGATCCGAGGTTCAAGGCGTATTGGCCGGGAAGAGTAAGATCCAAAGGAGCGGCTGAAGTGAGCTCTTTCTCGATTCTCAAGCGGGCGAGAATCGAGTGGCGCGATTCGAGCGCCGATTCGAACTCCACTTTGATCTTATTGAGCTCGGCGCCCATTTCCCGACGTTTTTCGGGAGCCAGCTCTTTAAGCTGATGGAGCAGACCAGTGATGAGGCCCTTTTTCCCCAGATAGTGGACGCGCAAGCGATCCAGCTCTTGGATATCAGGGGCAGAAGAAATTTTAGTCTCCGCCTCGTCGCGGATTCGTTGAATGTGATCGATCATGCAGCTTGGGGCTGCCGAGCAAGCTCCACAAGCTGAGTGAAATGGACGGGATTAGTAACGGCGAGGTCTGCTAGGATCTTGCGATCCAGCTCCACGTTGGCGTTTTTCAATCCGGCAATAAACTTGGAATAACTCAGGTTGTTAAGTCTGCAGGCAGCGTTAATTCTCATCTGCCAGAGTGAACGAAACTCGCGCTTACGCGCAGCCCGATCCCGGTACGCATACATCAAGCCGCGCTCGGTATAACGAGCGGCTACTTTGGCTAGCTTGCTAGCACTGCCGTAATAACCTTCGGCTCTATCAAGAATCTTTTTACGTTTGTTACGTCCCGCGGGACCGCGTTTAACTCTGGGCATAGTAAATCCTACAACTACTAAATACTAAGGAACGAAAACTTACAGAACCAACATGCGACGGACATTGTCCATGTCGGCCTCGTGCACTAGCACGGCTTTCCGAAGACGAGCTCCCTGCTTAGCCGATTTATGTTCGAGGATATGGTTATGATAAGCCTTGGCCCGTTTGGCGTGACCGCTGGCGGTCATCTTAAAACGCTTTTTTGCGGCCGACTTCGTCTTCTGCTTCAACTTCATGACCAACTAACCCCTAGAAATCTCGACTATTTTGGAGCCGGAGCTTGCCCCGCGCCCGTAGCGGGAGCGGGAGCGGAAGCTTCGGGTGCTTTCTCGGCCTTTTTAGGCTTCGGAGCACCCTTGGCAGGAACCACGACTAACGCCATGATTTTGCCCTCCATCTTTGGAGATTGCTCTACCATACCCGAAGGTCCTACCAAGTCAATAATCTGCTTGAGCAATGCGTAACCCAGATCGGCGTGCGACGCCTCGCGTCCGCGGAAGCGAACGAAGACCCGAACCTTGTGTCCTTCGCCCAGGAAGCGCTGGATATGCTTCACTTTAAAGTCGATGTCATGCTCGTCCGTTTGAGGCCGGAACTGCACTTCTTTCGTCAGGCTGACCACCTGATTTTTCTTGGCGTGCTGCGCCTTTTTCTTGGCTTCGTACTTAAACTTTCCGAAGTCCAGAATCTTGCAAACCGGAGGGTTTGCGGTCGGAGAGATCTCGACCAGGTCCAAACTTTCCCGGCGGGCTAATTCCAACGCCTTGGAGGTCTCGACGATGCCGAGCTGAGAGCCGTCCGACGCAATGAGTCTAACTTCTCTGACGCGAATTCGATGATTTAGCCGGGGTCCTTGATCCTTGGGTTTAATGGTCATGTCTCCTGTTTGTTTGTTTCTGCTTCGAAGAAGCGATTGAAGGCATCGAAATCCAGGCCGTCCGTGGTCTCACCGGTGCGTTTCCGTACGGAAACCGTCTGGTTTTCCAGTTCCTTAGCCCCGATGACCAGCATCAGGGGAACCTTCTTCATCTGAGCTTCGCGGATGCGATAGCCCAGTTTTTCGTTCCGAGCATCCAGCTCGACGCGAATTCCCTTTTCCTGCAAGCGGTTGCACCAGGACTTTGCGTAGGCTTCCTGGTCGGTCATTACATTGATGATGACGGCTTGGAGGGGAGCGAGCCAGAGCGGCAAGTGGCCCGCGCAATGCTCGATCAAAATACCCATGAAGCGCTCGAGGCTTCCGAACTCGGCCCGGTGGAGCATGACGGGGCGGCGGGCCTGGTTGTCCTTGTCGATGTACTCGAGCTCGAACTGAGCCGGGATGTTGGGGTCGACTTGGAGGGTGCCGCACTGCCAGAACCGGCCGATGCTGTCTTTAATGTGAAACTCGATTTTCGGGCCGTAGAAGGCGCCTTCGCCCGGAAGGTAATCGAACTTCAGGTTCAATTCGTTCAAAGCGGTGGCAAGCGCGCCTTCCGATTTGTCCCAGTCCGCGTCGGTGCCCATGCGTTTTTCGGGGCGGGTAGCGAGCTTCACGACGATCTCTTGGAAGCCGAACTTCTTATAAACGCCGAGCGTGTGCTGGATGAATTTCTTGGACTCTTCCTGGATCTGATCTTCCGTACAGAAAATGTGAGCGTCGTCCTGCGCGAAGGTGCGCGTGCGCATGAGGCCGTGAGTCACGCCGGCGCGCTCGTTCCTATGGAGCTTCGAGAACTCGGAGTAACGGAGCGGGAGATCGCGGTAGCTGTGTTTTGTCGACGCGAAGAGGGCCGCGTGGCCGGGGCAGTTCATCGGCTTTAAGGCGGAGACTTGGTCCCCGTCTTTGAAGAGGAACATGTTCTCGCTGTAATTCTGTAAATGGCCCGACTTTTCCCAGAGAACGCTCGTCATGAGCTGCGGGCAAATCACTTCCTGATAGCCCTGCTTGGTGATCTCTTTGCGCATGAAATCGACGAGACCGTTGTAGAGGAGCGTGCCCTTCGGAAGGTAGAAGGGCATGGCTGGCGCGATGTCGTTCAAGAAGGTGAAAAGACCGAGCTCCGGGCCGAGGCGGCGGTGATCGCGCTTCTTCGCTTCTTCGATGCGGAAAATGTAGGCATCGAGCTCTTTTTGAGTCGCCCAAGCGGTGCCGTAGATGCGCTGGAGCATCTTGTTGTTCTCGTCGCCGCGCCAGTAAGCGCCGGCCACCGAGAGTAACTTGAACTTACCGAGACGGGCCGTGTTCGGAACGTGCGGGCCGCGGCAGAGATCCGTGAAGCCGCCTTGTGAATAGAGGCTGACTTTCGTGTCCGGAATGCTCTCGATGATTTCCGCTTTGAAAAATTCTTTAAGGTCCTTGAAGAAGGAAACCGCTCTGGGCTTGTCCCACTCTTCGCGTTTGACGTCGAGATTTCTGGCCGCGATCTCCGTCATCTTCGCTTCGATCCGGGGCAAGTCGTCGGGGCCGAGCTTCGACGGGCAGTCGATGTCGTAAAAGAAGCCGTCCTCGATCACGGGGCCGATGGTGATCTGAGCGTCGGGGTACAAATCCTTGATCGCTTGCGCGAGCAAATGCGCCGTCGAGTGGCGGATGACTTCGAGGCCTTCCGCAGTTGTGCGAGTGACGATGGCGAGGCCACAGTCTTTAGTGAAAACGTAAGTCAGGTCGACGACTTTGCCGTCGACCTTGGCCGCGACGGCGTCTTGCTCCAGGCGTTTGCCAATGGATTTCACCACGTCCCAAGGGGTCGAGCCCTCTTGAACGGTACGGGTAGAGCCGTCCGGTAGTGTGACGGTAAGAGACTTCATGAATTAGTTGGGCGCCGAACCGTCATAGTGAGGTTTGCGCGTGCGTGAAGGAGAGCGAGCAAGATGAGAATGTCTGGGACGGGAGAAGGAGCATCAAGGGGAAAAGTTATACGGTTTGGTGCGTCGAAATCAAGTAAATAAGGAGAAGATCCTTCGGCTACGCCTCAGGACAGTTAGCTTTCTTTGGCCTTCGGCTGAGCTAACTGATTCACTAAGAGAGGAGCGTGTTCCACGTCCGGAACTCAGGTATTTCGCCTCGGGTGCTCTTATAAAAGAGGTCGATGACTTTGCGGGTGACCGGGCCGGGGCATTGATCCCCGATGGTACGGTGGTCGAGCTCCTTAATGGAGGCGATTTCGACCGCGGTGCCGGTGATGAAAATCTCATCCGCGAGGTAAAGTTGGTTGCGGGACATGGGGGCTTCCTTGACCGGGTAACCCAGGAAGGCGGCAATCTTCATGGCGCAGTCGCGAGTGAAGCCGGGAAGGATGTAGGTCGGGGGCGGGGTGTAGATGATCCCGTCCTTAACCATGAAAAGGTTGTCTCCGCAGCCTTCGGCCACCATGCCGTTCGGGTCAAGGAGTAAGGTTTCGGCGATTCCGTTCTTGGCCGCTTCGCGGCGCGCCAGAATGGAAGTCAGGTAACCGCCTGCGATTTTAGCCCACGGCAACGAAGTGGCGACCTCGGCTCGGCGGTAGGTCGAGACCATGGCGCGGATGCCCACGTCCCCGGCGGCGCCCATGTATTTGCCCCAGGTCCACGCGGCGATGCTTACCTTTACATCGGCCGGATCCGGCAGGCTCAAACCGCGGACTCTCTCATCTATATAGGCGACGGGGCGGACGTAGCAGGCTTTGAACTGATTTGCTTTGAGGAGCTCAGCCGTGGCCTTCATGAAATCGTTCACGGAATACTGGCACGTGTAGCCGAGCGCCTTCATGGAATCGAGAAAGCGGCGGTAGTGATCTTCGCCGCGGAAAAGCGCGGAGCGTCCATCGGACAATTCGTAGGCGCGGATGCCTTCGAAGATGCTGCCGCCGTACTGCATGCTGTGCGACAAGATATGGATCGTCGCGTCTTTGAAAGGGACGAGCTTTCCATCTACCCAAACAAATTTTCCGTCGACGGATTCCCCTGCCATGACATGCCTTCCCGTGGATCAAAGTGGCGATTCAGCGGCAGTTACCATATAATAAATTTGAGGAATCACAACAATATTTGCCCCAGATCCTGGCCCCTCATTCTCCGCTCGAGGGGCGTTTCCTTTTTAACCCGCAGGCCCATATGAAACGTCTACTAGGAATTTACATCCTTGTGCCGCTTGCGCTTGTCTCGCTCGGTGCGTTTGCCGACGACATGTCGATGATCGAGAAGCAGCTCGCCGATATCGGTACGATCCAAAACGAAGAGATCGTCGTCGTTCAGCGCAAGTACACCAAGAAAGACTGGCGCCACGAGTTCACGCCGCTCATGTTCGGTGGCGTGCCCTTCGGTACCGTTCGCCGCACGCTCCTTGGCGGCGCGGCCTACACGCTCCACGCGAACGACAACTGGGGCTTCGAGCTTCTGAATTTTTCTTACACCAAAACTTTCTTCAGCAGTTTTACCGACGATATCAACGCGAACAAGGAAGGCGTGCAGGCAAAGATCAAGCCTGACTTCCAGAAGCTCCTCTACTTCCTGACCACGGGTATCTCCTGGACGCCCATGTACGGAAAGATGTCGACCTTCTCGCGTTACATCGCCTACATCGAGCCGTACTTCGGCTTCGGCGTGGGTGTGGCGAAGACCGAAACCGCGAGCTATCTCACGTTTTATCCGGCCATCGGTATCCGCGCTTTCTTCCGTGAATGGTTCTCGATGAAATTCGAGTTCCGCGACTATCTGTACACAGAGAAGTTCCAGACCCGGACCAACCCGCCCGTGGCGGCCTCCGCGCTCCGGAACAACTACGCCGTGACCGTCTCGTTAAGCTTCTGGCTCCCGAAGATGCCGCTTTAAGCGATTAAGTAACTGTCTATTTAAGGTACGACTCCATGAGATTACTTCTGATTGCTTTTATGGTGTGTGGGGTAACGTTTGGCGAAGCCGCCAGGCGCGGAGCCGCGTTCGAAGCCGGCCGCAGAGCTTACGAGTCCGGGAAATACGCCCGCGCCCTCGATTTATTCGCCCGCGCCATCGGAGAAGCGTCTTCCCCGAGCGAGCGCAACTCGGCGTATTACTTTCAGGGCCTCGTCCTCTACGAACAAGGCTACCTTTACTCGAGCTACATCTCGTTCCGTAACGTGCTCTTGCAAGCCGACAACAACAACAAGCAGATCTACGAAAAGGCTATCAAGAACGCGGTCCTCATCACGGATCGGCTCGGCATCGTGGAGCGAATCGGAAGCGCGCTCGCCAATCTTCCGGCGAACTTCATTCCGAGCAGCGTCTCGGATTTGTCTCACTACGCCATCGGCGTCTATCACTTCTCGCGCAACGAGACGAGCGAAGCCTCCGTGCGCTTTAAATCCGTGCATCCCGAAAGCCAGCTTTACCTCAAAGCGCTTTTCCATCTCGGCATTCTTTCGTCGGCCAAAGGCAACTACAGCGAAGCGAGCTTCTACTTCAAAAAGATTCTCGCCGAATCCCGCGGCCGCCCGGCGCTCTTTCCGCTCGCCGAGCTCGCGCGCTTGAACCTCGCTCGCGTGACCTACGGCTCGGGCGACATCGAAGGATCCATCGAGTACTACTCCAAGTTCCTGAGCTCTTCTCCGCATTGGCTCACGGTCCTTTTCGAAGCTAGCTGGCCTTTGATGCGGGTGAACGACACGACGGTGTCGCTCGGTAACTTGCATACCATCTTGTCTCCGTTTTACCGCGAAGACCTGGTTGGTGAAGGCTACGTGCTGCGCGCTTCCATCTTGTTCACGCTCTGTAAGTACGAAGAGATGCGCCAGACGCTCGCGCAGTTCTTCAAAATTTACGATCCGGTCATTCGCGAGATGCAGGAGACGAACCGTTCCGCTAACCCGGACTCCATGTACTCGGCTTTCGTCGCTCAAAAGGGTTTGAGCTCCGCATTCATCAACTTTGCGAATCGCGACCAAGGCATCACCAACAAGATGAAGGTCGTGCAGATGCTCCGGGACGAGCGGCAGAATCTCGCTCAGTTCCGCACCAACGAACAGATGCGCCGCATGTCGAAGCTCATCGAAGAGGCTGAGCAGTATTTCTCGCGCCAAATCGGCTCGACGCTCGCGAAGCTCCACGCCCGAAAGCTCCAGGATCTTCTCGAGCAGCGGGAACAGGCGAACTACCTGAAGGTAGAGATCGTTACCGGCGAAAAAGAATTGATCGAAGGCCAAAAAGGTCTGCCGCCGAAGCGTGTGGTGGACGTCGAGACGACCGTTGCCCAAGGGTATCGCTTCTGGCCTTACCAGGGTGAGTACTGGGACGACGAATCGGGAGCCTATGTTTATACGACGGAGAGTGCGTGTGTTAACTAAGACCACTGCCTATTCGATGGCGTTGTTACTTGGAGCGGGAACCGCGTTCGCGGCGCCTCGCCAAAGCACGTATCAAAATTTCAATTTGCCCAATACCGCGGGCCGCGCGCCATCGCCCGAAGGACGCGGCGCTTACCAGACCGACAAGTTCCAGCTGGGTAGCCGCTCGGTGAAGCTCAAAACGCCGAACGTGGATACCCAGCTCTTCTTGTTCGCGAAGGAAACGTTTCTCTCCGAGAAGCGCGACGAGGCCATTAAGCTCCTGCGCCAGCAGATCGATGCCGGCATGAAGGATAACCTCGAGAACATGCTGCTCCGGCTCGGCCAGCTCTACGCGGAAAAGTTCATGGAGCTTTCTTATTTCGAGAACGAAGTGTTCTCGGCGAAACTCAAAGAGCAGGAAATCGCGAAAGCCACCAACCCCAAGGCGCCGGCTCCGAAACTCGAGAACGGCCGCTCGCGGGAGTACCTCGCCAAGGCACTCGAAGTTTTCTACAACCTCGAGAACAAGTATCCGCGCCACCAGAAAATCGACGAGGTCATCTTCTTCATTGGCTTCGTGGAGATGGAAAATGGCCATTCGGAAAAGGGCGTGCGCTACCTCGAGAAGGTAGTGCGCCAATATCCGGATAGCCGCAAGTTCGACGACGCCGTCGTGTTTCTCGGCGATTACTACTTCGACAAGGCGAACTTCAAGCTCGCCTCGTCGAAATATCAGATCCTACTCAACCGCCGCCAAAGCTCCATGCACGACTACGCCGTCTATAAGATGGCCTGGTGCAAGCTCAACCTGGGTCAGGGCCGCCAAGGCTTGACCGACTTGAAGAGCCTCGTCGCCCGCTTGAAGGGCAACGAAGAGAAGGGCAAGTTCAACCTGCGCGAACAGGCCATGCGGGATCTTGTCGTGTTCTACGGCGAAGTCGGCGCCATCGCGGAAGCCAAACAGTTCTTCAAAGACAATATGAGCCACGACGTGGCCATCAAGAATCTGCGCTTGCTCGCGGACTTACTGCGCTCCAAAGCGCGCGACGCCGAAGCGGTCGCCGCCTATAACAGCCTGCTCGAAGAAGATCCGAACAACTCGGAAGCGCCGCAAATTCTTCTCGGCATCTACGAGTCTCAGACCCGGTTAGGCAAAGCGGGCCAGGCCGTCGGTTACCTCGTGCGCGCCATCGAAAACTACGGCGAGGATTCCGACTGGTACAAGTCCATGGCGAAGGACAAGCCGGGCGAAGCGAAAGAAGCTTTGGCGAGCCTTCAGGGCGACGGCTTCAAAGCGGCGACCTTCTATCACAACGCCGCTCAAAAAGGCGCGAACCCCAGCTACTACGATTACGCCGTCCGGGTTTACACCGCGATGCTCAACCACCTTGCGAACCACCCGGAGCGGAAAAAGATCGCGTTCTACCGCGGGGAAGCGCTTTTTAAGTCGAAGAAGTGGCTATCCGCCGCCGAGTCTTACATGGCGGCGTCCAAGGTTCAGCCCAAAGACAAGATGACCGACGAATCGGTCTATAACGCGTTACTGGCTTTGGACGAGCTCACCTCGAAGAGCAACGTCATCGAGAAGTACGACACGAAAAAGATGAGCGCCGAGGAGATGGGAGCCCGGGATATTCCCGGCGGCGAAGCCAAGTTCATCGAAGTGGGCGAGCAATACTTGCGTGAGTTTCCTTCGGGCCAGCGTCTCGCCGAAGTGCACTTCCGCATGGGCGCGATCTATTACCGTTACCACCACTTCGACAAGGCGCTCGCGTCCTTCGACAAGATTCCGACGCTGACCCCGAAGCACCCGAGCGCGACCACTGCCGCGCACATCGTGCTGGATATCCATAATTTGAGAAAAGATTACCCGGCTCTCGATGGCGTCGCGGAACGGTACGCCGGAATTGCCGGCCTGGGCGACGCGAAGTTCAAGACCGAGATGACCGAGATCCGCGATCAGTTGGGCTTCAAAAAGATCGAAGGCCTCGAGAAGGGCAATAAGTGGACGGAAGCGGGCGACGCTTACCTCAATGTGTATAAGGCCAACCCGGCCGGCAAGCTCGCCGAACAGTCCCTCTACAACGCGGTGGTCACGTACGAAAAGTCGGGCGACAACGCGAAGGCCACCGAAGTCACCAAGCTCTTCATCGCGAAGTACCCGAAATCGGAGTACGCGCAAAAGCTGACGCTCCGGCTTGCCTCTCTCGCCGAGAAGCGCTACGACTTCGCCGAAGCACAGCGGCTCTACGGCGATTATTGGAAGAAGTTCCCGAAGGACAAGGAAGCCAAAGGCGCGCTCTATAACGCGGCAGTCTTCGCAGAGCTTCTCGAGCAGCACACGGCCGCGATCCAGCTTTACGAAACGTATGTGAAGAATCGCTTCGCCTCCAAAGACGAAGAGCTCAACATCACCCTCAGCGAAGCGAAAATGTACCGGAAGCAAAACAACTGGGGGAAGGTCACCGAGATCTACCGCCGTTTGGCTTCCCGCGCGACCAGTGCCGCTTCTCGCATCAACTATCTGGGCGAATTGGCCCACCAGTACGACAAAGGCGGCCGCCAAGGCGAAAAGATCGCGCTCTTGAAAGAGATGCGCTCACTCTATCTGTCGGCGAAAGGCGCAAGGCTTACGGGCCATGGCCTTCAGTACACGGCCGAAGCGATGTTCCGCGCGACCGACAAGCACCGCGGCGAGTTCGACGCGATCAAGCTGCGTTTTCCGCCCCAGGACTTGGTTTACTCGATGCGCAAACGGCAAAATCGTTTGAAGGTGCTCGCCAAGGAATACGACGATGTCGTCTCCGTTGGTGTTCCCGATTGGGGTGTCGCCGCGCTTTACGAAAAGGGGGCGTCTTACGCCTCCTTCGCCAAAGCGATCCGCGCGGTAGATATTCCCGGCAAGTACACGCCCGAACAACGCACCGAAGCCCAAGCCGGCCTGAAAGAAATCGAGACGACCGTAGTGCTTCCGCTCGAGAAGAACGGCGCTGAGATCACGAAGGCTTGCGTCGATAGAGCGGTTCAGTTCTACGTCGCCAATGACTACGCGGCGAAATGCCATGAAGGCTTGGTAGCGGATAAAGACAAACGGCCCCCGACGCCCCAAGGCGTCTTGCCCCAGCCTGCCTATTGGAGCACGCGGCCCTACGGTGTGGAGGTGGCGTTCAAATGAAGTATTTATGGCTGATTCTGCCGCTGGTTTTGTCGGCTTGTACGTCTACTCCGAGCGCGCGGGAAGCGGCTTCCGTCTCTAACGGAACGCCGGCGGCTCCCGTACATCGTTACCTCGCTTGGCTGGAAGGCGATTACCAAAACAATTACGAGCCTAGCCGCGAAGTGGCCGCTCAGCGCATGAAGCGATGGGAAGGCGAAGTCCCGGCGATGGATAATGCCGAGGAATACCTCGAGTACCTCTCGATCCTCGATGCGACCAACCCGCGCGAAGGCGAAGGCAAGATTAAGGCGTATCTCGCCAAGAACGCGGGCGAAAAGCGCGCGGTCTTTCTCCTCGGCGTGCATTACATGCGCGGGCGCATGCAAGAGATGGCGAACTACTTCTTCAATCAGCTCGAGAAGGACAACTCGTTTGCCTGGAAATCGCTCCTCTATAACAACCTCGGCATGCTGGCGCTCAAAGACGGCAACCGGGTCCAGGCCATGGACTATTTCGAAAAAGCGCTCGGCGCGGCGCCCCGTATCGCCGCTCCGTACGTGAATCTCGGTGCGATCTATCTCCAAGGCCGTAACTACGCCGAAGCGGAAAAGACCTTCGCGACCGCGGTCCAAGTCGATGGCGATTTCGAGGACGCCGTACTGGGCTTGGGAAGCGCCTACGAAGGAATGGGCAAGTTCACGGATGCTTGGGAAACTTATAAGAGTTTCATCGACCGCAATCCGGAGGCGGTATCGACGTTATACAACGCGTCTTTGGTTCTCGGAAATCGGCTCGGCCGCACGGCGGATGCCGAGTCATTGATGCAGCGTTACATTCAGCGCGGCGGTAAAGAGACCGCTGGGGCTCAAAAAATGATCGAAATATGGCGATAAGAAGGAAGCGAGGAACCCCTATGTTTAAAGACCTCGGAATCCTCCGAAGTTTAGTGGTGGCGTGCCTTGGGCTTGGTTTGATGGCTCCCTTATCACAGGGAGCGGACAAAAAGCCGCAGCAGCAGCTCAAAGCCGAAGTGGGCGACAACGACACGTCGGCGTTCGTGACGGAAAAGCGCAAGGACGGAACGACCATTAAATACAAGAAGAAGGCGACTTACGATTTCGAAGGTACGAACGTGGAAGGTCTCTACAACAAGCCCTCGGGTTCTTACATCTCGAACATCAAGGACGTTAAGGCGAAAACCATCATGCGCATCCGCAAGAATTTCGACGCCGAAGTCATCGACTCGGCACGGATGGTGAAATAGGTAGCCTATGGAAGCTCAAGAAACCAATCCAATCCCAGTCAGGCTGAGCGTACTCGGGCAAAACGGCAAAACCGTTATGACCAACGAGTTCCTCAAAGAGAAAATCGTTTTGGGCCGCATCCTTTCGGCGGACCTTCGGATCGACGATCCGCGGGTGTCGAGGATTCATGCCCTCATCGAGGTCCGGGGGGACAACCTGATTTTGACCGACCTTGCCAGCTCTCACGGCACCTTCGTGAACGGCAAGAAAGTGGTCGAGAGTAAGCTGAAAATCGGAGACGTGATCCGGGTCGGCTTCGTAGAGATCAAGATCGAAAAAGGCACGGGACAGCCCACCGTCGCCCAAGGTAACTTCGAAGGTAAGCCCGTATTCGAAGGCGACGAGACCCTTCTCGACATCGATCGCTCCATGCTGGAAAACGCGGAACGCCGCGGCCCGGATCGCCGCAAGAAAGATGCGTTTCCCGACGAGCGACGCTTAGAGCAGCGCCGTGGCGGGGACCGCCGCGTCGAGCAGCGCCAGGAGTCCGATCGCCGTAAGCCCGCCGAAGCGGGAGCTCCGGTTACGCTTCCTCCCGGTGTGGACGCCGATCGCCGGAAGGCCGAGCGCCGTACCAAGGAAGAGACCGACCGCCGCATTGGCGAGCGCCGCCGTTCCGATCGCCGGGTGTTCGACATCACCAGCCTCGAGCGCCGGATCGAAGAGCGCCGCGTGCGCCGTTCCGACGACGATTTGCTCCCCGAAGAGCTCGAGAAAGCTTTCGCCGCTCCCGATCACGCTCAGGAGCTCGAAGTCACCGTTCTCTGGGGCGATTACATCTTGGACGTGTCTAACTACGTCGATCCGGTCGTTTTGACCGTCGGCGAGGACGCGAAGAACCACTACATCATTCCCAGCGTCGGCATCCCGGAAGAGTTCCCCTTGATCTCCATCGAAGAGGACGGCACCGCCCATCTCTCTTTCACGGAAGACATGAAGGGCACCATCCGCTGCCGCGACAAGATTTACACGGCTCAGGAGCTGACGCAGGAGAAGTTCGTCCGTAAGAGCGGCAAGGCGTACGTCGTTGCGCTTCGGCGGGACGATTTCGCCAAGCTCTCCATCGGCACGATCAACTTCTTCATCTTGTACGTGAAGCCGGCTCCGCGGATTCTGCCGTCGCCCATGTTCGATCGGGACGCGCTTTTGATGCGCACGTTCATCGGCTCCGCGCTGCTACTCGCCCTGTTTTTCATCACGGTTAGCTTCGTGCCGAAGCCGATTCCGGTGACCATCGATATGGTGCCCGAGCGGTTCGCCAAGATCGTCATCAAGAAGCGGCCCAAGCTCCCGTCGCAGGGCGCCCTGACCTCGAAAGACAAGTCCGTCGAAGGCGGCTCGGTCATGGGTGAAGGCGGCCGCGCGAAGGGCGATGAAGGCAAAGCGGGTAAGAAAGATCTTCCGCAGAATAAGCCGATGGCTCAGGTCATCAACCCGATGATCAACAAAGAAATCGTCAAGAAGCAGCCGGGCAATCCGCCGACCCAGTCGGCCAAGCCCAAGGAAGCCCCTCGCAAAGTCGTCGATGCGAATGCCGCAAAAAGCGTGGGTCTCCTCAAAGCGTTCAGCCGCAGCGGCATCAAGAGCGATCTCAAGTCGCTTACGGATGGCGCGGGCGAAGGCGGCGGGTTCGACGAATTCGGCAAAGCGGTTGCGGGTTTGCGCGGTAAAACTCTCGAAGAGGGTGGCGGCGCGGGTGGCAAAGGCTTGAAGGGTGTCGGCGTCGGCGGTGGCGGAACCACCATCGGTATCGACGGTCCTTCGACCAAGGGCTTTGGCCGCGGCTGGAGCGGTGACGGAATCGGCGAGGGCATCTCTGGCCCGGGCCGGCTCGGCATCAAGGGCGAGCACGCCATCTCCATCGCGTCCGAGAACATCCAAGTTCTCTCGGGACTTCCCAAGGACGTGATCAACGCCGTCGTGCAGAAGCACCGCTCGGAAATCCGCGCGTGTTACGACGCGGCCTTGCGGCGTAATCCCAATCTGCGCGGCAAAGTGGTCATCGCGTTCACGATTCAGCCCAACGGCATCGTGTCGTCGGCTTCCGTCAAGGAAAGCACGCTCGGCGACCGCGGCCTCGGTGGTTGTATTACGGACCGTGTGAAGAGCTGGAGCTTCCCGCAGCCGGAAGCGCCGGTCGTGACCGAAGTCTCCGCGTATCCGTTCTACCTCGTACCGGCGAACTAATTATTCAAAGTGAAAAGGCCCATGGCTTAAGTGCCACGGGCCTTTTTATTTTGGCGTGGGAAAGAATCGGAAAGTCACGGGGTTCCTTTTACCGGGACGAGCGGCAAATAGAAGCCGTCTAGTGTCATTTGCTGCCTCGTATAGCCTCCGGCGATCGGTACTGAGTTTTCCGGCGTCAGGAAGGCGGAGATGATTTTCATCTCGAAGATTTGTTCCTGAGGCAGATAGTTCAGAACGACTAGGCCCTGTGCCTTAACCGTGTAGTCCGTGCCGTCGGCGAGCGGGGTTACCAGGTCGAGCGGTCCCTCGAACCGGAAGGAGTAGGGACCGGTCTGCTTCAGGGCATCGTCAAACCCGATCTTGAACGTTCCGAAGCTCGAATCGCCTAAATCGACGAGAAAACGGCCCTTTTCCCGGGTTACATCTACTACCGAGATGGTGGAGACGTCGTTCATTTCCGGACGGCTCACTAGCACGTCCTTGTTCCCCGCGACGGGTTGCTTGCGGCGGATTCCCGCGAAGGAATGGAGTCCGCTGGATCTCTGGGTATTGTAGGCCATCGAGTAAACTTTCGGGAGCGGGGGCGCTTTCGGCATCTTGTAGCCGAGGGGAGCCGTCGGTAGCACCGAGTAACCCACGAAAAAGTCCTGTAGCCCCCAGAGCGGTTTGTTTCCGTACAGAAACGCCGTCTCAAAATGCGGCGGTGTACCGATCTCCACGCCAGGGATGTAATCGAGGATCGAGCCCGCTCCTCGGAAGGAAGGCAGCCACGAGATCACTCGTCTAATTTTCCCTTGAGGGAGCGAAGGCCAAGGTACGGTGTTATTCAGCTCGTTCTTCAGGTCCGCAAAGTTCATCTCTAGGGTAACGCCTTCAAAGGGATGTCTGAGGAGTGTGTCGCCGCCTCCTCCGACGCCTTCTCCGGATCCTCCCCCCACGGCTTCGCCCGACTCGCCGCCTCCCACTCCTTCACCGGAGCCACCGGGAACTTTGGGAAGAGGGGTGCCGGGTCGTCGGCGTACGTGCTTACCTTTAAGTGGGCCCGTCAGAATTTCAAATTCCTGATCGGATACATACTCTAAAGAACCATAGAGATTTCCCTTCCATTCGACTCCGTTGCCAAAGACGCCGGCTTCGCGACGCAAGCGATCGGCGACTTCGATCACGAGCGGAGTGGGAATGACGTACGTCAGCTGCGAGAGCGGCTCGTAATGGGAAATGACTCCGGCAAAACGCATCTCTTCGGTAGCGTCTTGCGCGAAAACGAGAGCGCCGCCTGAATAACCCCAGCTGCGAATCGGAACGCGGAAACAAAGCGGAACGAAGAGCATCGGACAATCACTGTCGACTTCGAGAGCCACGGCTTGCGAGAGCTCGCCGGGAGCCTTTTCGGCAAAAGGCTTGCCCAGAATCCGGTGTAACTCGCGAAGGGTCACCTCTTGCCAGGATTCTCCCTGCAGCACCGGCGTGAGATCGGATTGTGGACCGGGATACCCGAGTAAACCAAACTGATACTTTCCTTCGGGAAGATCCGCTTCGTTGAGGGTCTGCTCAATGACAGCCTTGAGCTCGGTACTCTGCGCCTCGGTGAAAGCATGCTTGGTGGCAATGACGGCGAGGTCGTAACCCGGCGAGCGGGCGATGAGCTCGAACTCGGTTTCCGTGGATCCCAGGACTGGGGAAATTAAGCGAACGTCGGCTTGCGCCTTGGCCAGACGGGGGATGTTGTGCGAGTTGGTGACGAAATAGAGAGTATCTTTTTCGATCTTATATAGCTGAGCCGTACCGTAATAGAAGGCGTTTGTCGTCGATTGCAGCTTTGCTACCAACGCATTACTTGTATCTTGGCGGTGATCCGCCTCGGCGCGGAAGGCGATGACGAGTAAAAAGAAAATCCAGCTCAGCTTCATTTTCCAGTCTCCACGAAATAGCGGCGGTTTCTCGTACTTCCCGCGCGGTGTATCACACCGGCGGCCAGGAGGTGCTTGAGATCTAGCTGAAGGCTTCTTCTGCCTTCCTCAAAGAGAGGCTCCAGATCTGAAATCGCGACGGGGTGATGGGTCTCCCGGATGAGGCGGGCGAGCCTGGCGCGGCGAACGGGAGCGGAATCGCTGCGGCCCACTTCGGTCTCGAGGGTTGCCCGGATCGTCGGAGCGAAGCCTATTTTACCGTCGCGCCGCAGGAGATTTTTGCCACCGCCCAGAAGCTTACGCGTCCGCTCCATCAAGGCATTGAAGCGGGATTGATGGCACTCAGGGTTGAAGGGGGTGTCATAGAGTTTTTCGAAAACTTCGCTGAGAGGCATCGCTTGCGGGTTTCGAAACAGGATGAGCAGGAAGCGGTAAAGCACGGGGTGATCGACCAGATCGATCTCACGCCCATTTACGTTCAGTTTGTGGCGTTCGGCGTTCAATGTCATTTTCGTAAGCCGGGATTCCCCGTCACCTATCTGAGAGAGAAGCTGGTTGGCCACGGCGATTTTTTGCGTGGCGTTTACTTCGATCGCGTCGTCTCGGTAGGCGTTCAGAAGACGACTCGCTTTTTCCTTTTGGCCGGTTTTGAAGAGGCCGAGAGCTTCGAGATATCTGAAATCGACGAGGGTGAGGGCTTGTTGCTTGGCTAGCGAGAAGCGGCTTCCGAAGCGAGCGAGCTTCAGCATTTGGTCATAAGCCCCGCTTCGGCGCAAAGCTTCGGTCAGGCAATGAATCAGATAAAGATGATAGCTACTGTCTATTTCGGCTTTCTTCCAGCGCACTAAGAGTTTCTCGGCCTCGCGGGCGGAGGGTAAGCCAATCTCTCGAAAGTGCAGAAACTCAACGAGTGCCCGGCGGTGGGGCGCGGTGAAGTCGTCTTGCGGGGAATCGGACAAGAGAGCGTCGAATGCCTCTTCTTTTTCCAGGCGGAGAAGCACGTAGGCCTTGGCGCACACCAACCCGCCTATGTCCCGCCACCGATTTTCGGAACGGCAAATGGAGATGGCCTCGTCGAGCGCTGGCAAAGCGGCCTCGTAGTTCTCGTTATCGATGGCCCAATAAGCCTGTCTTCGAGAAGATAGATGGCGAATGGCCGGAATCGGTTTGTCCTTTGCGAGGCGCGCAAGCAGGCTCGAATAAGCTTCGAGGGCGTCCCGCTGATTGAGATTTTGATACCCCACGCAGAGATTAAACCAGCAGCTCGCGAGATGGGAGGGCAGGCGCGAGAGTTCGTACTGTTCCGCCGCGAGCCGATGATGCCGCAAGCTCTGGCGGTACTCGTCCACCAAAAGGTGGAAGTAGCCGAGAATGAAATGGAGCTCGCCCCGGAGAACGGAATCCGGCGGGACTTCGGCAAGGAGCGCTTGGAGATCCGAACGACTTTGCCCTAAGTCTTCGCGGCGAAAGAGGGCGAGTTGAAGGCGCAGAAATTTCTTTTCGAAGCCTTCCGGGAGTGCCGCAAGTGCTTGATCCGCGGCCTCGTATTGACCGAGGGTCACATGCGCTCTCACCGACCAGTAAGCGGGAACGCGAGGCTCGGCCACGATGGATCGGTAGTCCATGCGCTCCAGTAGCTCGCGGAATGGCAAAGACGATGGGTTCATGACTCAAAGTGTCTAAAGGTGAACGCACCCTAGTGATTTCACTATCGGAAAGCAACTGCTCGGACCTAATTACATATAGTCACAAGATTATTTTCACAGCCCCGTGCCCTGATACCTCCCTGAAAGGTACTTAAAGGTTTTGGAGGGGGCACGGGATTTCACTATCTTGCGCGGAGAAAGAGGTGAATGGATGCGACGTTTTTGGATGGCGGTAGCGGTATGTGGTTTGGCGAACTTGGCCTTCGGCACGGAGCAGGCGTTCATCGCGCTCTGTGAAAACCCGGCGCCCGAAATGGCGGCGACTATCGGGAGTTTGAAAAAAGTGGCGGCCGGAGTCTTTACCGGCAAGGCCATCGATTGCCGAACGGCGGCCACGAAGTTGAATCAGACGAAAAGCCTCACGATGCGGGGACAGACCTACGAGTACCTGACCGTGACGGACCTTAAGCCCTTCGCGACTTTGGACGCCTTGGAATCCTTAGACATCGATCAACAACGGGCGGCCGTGGATCTCGCCCCGCTGGCAAGCACTCGCTTGAAGCACCTCAGTATTCAGAATGCGGGCTTTAAGAACCTTGCCGGCCTCGATGGCATTCAGACTCTCGAGTCGGTGCAGATAACCGTGGATAACTACACCGATCTGACGCCCCTCCTTCGCTTACCCGTACTAAAAAAGATTTCCCTGACAGCCGAAGAGAAAGCTCTGGAGACCACAAATCCTTATGAGCTCAATATCGGGGAATTAGGCAAAGTACCCTCGCTCAGAGAAGTCTCTTTCGGTGTGCCCAACTACGTTGGCCCTCGGTTTCGGTTCAAAGGCCTCTCTAATCTGAGTCTGGTCGAGGCGATGACTTTGGGTAGCGCCATTGTGGACGCCAACGATTTACGATTGCTGAAGCTCAAAAGTCTGACTATCTACGCCGGAAGCCTCGCGAGTCCCGAAGTCATTGGCGATATCCAAACGCTCCGTCAGCTCACTCTCTACCGCGTAGGCCTTAACAACATCGATTTCTTGTCCAACCTAGCCGAGCTGAAAGACTTGGGTCTGACGGAAAATCGGATTTCCGACATCAAGGCGCTCGCGCCTCTCAAGAAACTGGAGACGCTCAACCTTGGCCGCAACCAGATCAGTTACGTGCGCGAACTGAACGACCTGATCGAGCTTCGCAGCCTCAACCTTTGGGATAATCGCATCCTCGATGTCGATGTCACCAATCTTACCAAGCTCGAGTCCTTGAACGTATCCAGCAACCAGCTCTATACGATTCGTTTCCATTGGCGGGCGGCGTATTCGAAGCTCACCGAAATCGACCTGAGTGGAAATCATCTTTCCGCCGGCGGCATCGGTTTCGTGGCGGCGAATTTGCCCGGTCTGAAAACGCTGGATGTGTCCGACAATCGTCTCAGCGCGGTGGATAAATTCGCGGGAATCACGAGCCTGGCGATATTGAACCTCGACAACAATAAAATTGGAGATGTCTCGTCTCTGAGAACCCTCGTGAATCTGAAAAGCCTGAGCGCTCGCGGCAATGTTTTGCGCGACCCGCTCGTGTGTCCCGTGCAACCGCAAACGGTCTGCGATTTTCTTCACCAAGATTAATAAGAAAGGTATCACCCATGAAATCTCTCCTGCTTGCCATGGTCCTCGGGCTTCTTTCGGTAAATGCGCGGGCGGTCTCGCCTCTGAACGATCTGCGGTGCTTGGATTCCTTCACGTTCGTGCCCATGAAGTTCACCCTCAAAGATGACGGCGTGAGCGGACCTGAGGTGATCTTTGAGGGGCAAATGGTGCCTTCCATCATCCACGCTTTAGGGCTTGGCCCGGTGACGTGGCAGACGGGCAAGAAGCTTTCCCTCAAGCTTTCGGGTCAGCCGACGAAGACCGTCCATGCGACGGACTCCCTCATTCGTGAGTACCTCCCCATCGGTTTGACGACGGATAGCGAGGCGACGTACGCCGACGACAAAGGGAACAGGGTCAATAAGCCGTTCACGTCCCCGACGATCACCATTACCAAGCTGATTAGCGCGTCGAACGGAGAGAGTTACTCCATTTTCTTGAACCTGAGGCACTCGGGCAAGTCCTGGAGCTTTTCGAAACACTACGACACCCGCGCCTGCCACTAATTCCTTTTAAGAGGGGTCGGCGAGGGCGCCCAGGAAGAGTAGGGTGCCGGTGGCGGTGTCCCAGATGGCGTATAGAAAGGGGCGGTCGAAGCTCACGTCGAAATCGACTTGAGGCATTCCGGTGGCCCGCATGCCGAAGACGGTGGTGGCCGCGGCCTCGGTGCTCTTCTCGTTGACCTCGATGAAGGTTTTCTGAGAAGCGCTGTCGATGGCCAAAGGTTCCGCGCTCATCTTGCTGAAATTCGCGCTGTCGGTAAACGCCGTCTTCATGCCCATGGCGGCGAGTACTTTGTCGATTTCGACATCGCTCGCCGACTTCCACTTGGGAAAGCTTACGTTTCCGCTTTTGGCGTCAGCGCTCTTCAGGCTTTTCACGATACCTTCCAGGCCCGCAGGCGTTAGGCTCTTCTCGAAATCCCGTAGGGCTTTGCCTTTTACAGGGAGCAGGGCGAATAGACTCGCTTCGCCCTTTCCATAGGGAAGCTCGATGGCTTCATAGTCGGTTCCCTTCACGTATCGGAAAGACGCCATATTGTGCATCATGGGCACATCGGTCACTTTACCGTCGGTCTTGGTGAACTTGCCCGGCTCCGTGCGGTGCTCCGGGAACGGAGTTTCCCAGGTGCCTTTGAAATAAGTAGCGTTCATCAATAGCGCGCGCTGCTTCGGGGTCACCTTGTCCGATATCTTTTCAATTTTGCCGTGAGTCTTTTCTTTCACCCAGTTATCCAAAAACGCGGCGGTTTTGGGATCCGAAAAGTCCTTCGTCTCGATGAGGGCCTGATAGGCCTTGCGGAGGGTTTTCGAGAAAGCAGGTTTGAACGAAAAGCCCTTATTGGCGACGAGAGCGTTGGCGATGTCGAGCTCGACGCCCGATCGCTTCGAGGTAAGGGATTTCATCAGCTTTGCGTTAGCCTTGTTCAATGCTTCCACCAAGATGCCCTTCGATCCGAGGACTCCCGCTATTTCGGCTTTGGTCGCTTTGTCGGCGCCGTTATAGACGAGAGATAACGCAAGATAGGCCGACAGGGGCGAGACCATGAGGTTCGTCTTTTCGGGGTAGGTCTCTCGGAGACGTTTGTACAATTCCAGACCGAAATCGTTTTGCGCCACCGAACTTGCCGCGTGGGCTTGCGTGATTAGGGCACCCATCAGGAACGCTCCCGCGATTTTTTTCATTTGGTTTAAGTCTCTTTCTTGGCCAGTATGCCGAGCGCCAAAGCCAGGAGCGACATTGCTCCTAGGCTCAGCGCCGCGGAATCAATGAGCCTTAAGGGCACCCATTGAGGATTACCAACGATAAAAATGGCGACCAGGACGCCGACCAAGGTTTCTCCCCCGATCAGTCCGGAAGCAAAAGCCGTGGTTAATCGGCGAGTGCTGGGGACGCCGCTTAAAAGCGAAAGCCAGCCGCCCAGGCAAACGGGCAATACCAGGCTGATAGGGAGGTACATGCCGAGAGTGACGGCTAGGACAGGAAGCCGGAAACGAGACCCGCGAGCGCGCAGCGCTTCATCCAAGATCACGAAAGCGATGGCTATCTTTATGCCGAGTCCCACCCACGTCCACGGCACTTCGCCGCCGGTGACGATTCCGTGGGCCATGCCGGCAAAGAGGTTGGCTTGAGTCGGGGTGAGTGCGCCTTTGCCGCCCGTGCCGACGCCGTAAGCGAAATGAAGGTAGCGTAGCGGCAAAGCAACGATGAGAGCGCCGGCCCCGACTCCGAGTAGCGCGCCCAGCTGCAAGCGCGCGGGCCGGACTTCGCAAATCTCTCCCACGCGAAAACTTTGGGAGAGGGCTCCCGAGACCAAGCCCGCCGCGGCTGCCGCGAAAACCACGATGAGCAGTAGCGATTCGAGCGAAGCCAAAGGTGCCATCGCTTGCATGATGGGGCCAGAAAAAAGCAAAATGCCGAGACCCAGAGCCGTGACCGGAGCCAGCGATATTCCCACCAGTCCCGCCATCGATCCGCCGACGAGAGCGGAGACCAGCGAAAAAACCAGAGCGGTCGCGACGCCTAGCCCAGTCAATCCTATGGAATGAGTTTCGAGCCAACAAGCGATTCCCAAAAAGACGGCGGCGCTCATCATCAAGCTCACCCGAAGGGGCGCGGGAAGATCGGGGCCCGCCGTTTCCTTCGTCTCCTGGGGAATGAGCACCCCGCGCAAGCCGGAAGCCACCAACCGGCGGCTTTGGAATAAAGCCCAAAGAGAAGCGACCGCAAGTCCGCCCACACCCAGGTATCTGAGCCGTGTGTTCCAGGTGAGCCAGCTCCAGCCGAGCGGATCGGGATGAGTGACGGCGTCCCATCCTAAGAAAGGAAGCGTAAGAAACCAGGAAACCGCGGAGCCGACAAAGAGCGCCGTCACGGTGCGGGCGCCCGCCAGATAGCCGATGCCGAGGAGGGCGGGAGAGGTTTCCGCCCCGATATAAAAAACGGTGCGTCCCGCGGCCCAAGCGCCTTCTACCGACGAGCGAAGGGCTCCCAGCAGAGCGGAGGCGGCTTTGAGTCCTGCGCCTAGCGCCAAGCCCAGCCCTAAGATCTTTCTCACAGCGCCGGTCTTGGTCAGGCCGACGAGGAGCTGCCCACAGGCTTCGCCTTCCGGAAAGGCGAGCGCTTCCCCCGCGCTAGCTTTTCTAAACTGTGTGGCAAAGAGAACGCCGGCGATACCTCCGCCCGCCACGAGTAGTGCCACCGTCCAGTACGGCACTTCTTTCCAGCGATCGCTAATCAAAAAGGCCGGCGCAAAGAAAACTGCGGCCGTCGCTCCCGCCACCGCGGTGGAGACGAGAGTTTGCACCATGGCATTTTCCGCCGAACCGCCGTGCTTCAAGAGGAGACTCAAAAAAACAAAGGAGGTGAGGGCCGCGGGGAGGGCAATGGAAAGCGTCATGCCCGCTGAAGCCCCTAGGAAAACCGCGGCGACAGAGGCCAGTAGCGCCAAAAAGATTCCAAAGCCGTGAGGTAAGAGGTCGCGTTCCGAAGCTTGGGTCGACATGGGGGCAATTGTACCACCGCTCTACCGTCGTAAGCTGGCTCTCAGAAACACGGCTAGGTCATCCTCCTTGGTGACCGTAGTAACCGGCTTTTTCTTGGCGGGTTTTTGTTTTTCTCCCGTGGGCTCGGTGGTCTCGCCGAGCTCCATGGGCGCGGTCTCGGTAGCCGCCGCAAAAACCTCGGACTTGAAGAGCGCGCGGCCTTCCGGTGAAACGTCGGGCGGGTTCCAAGCCACGGTGTTCGCCTCTTTCTGAGCCAGCCCGAACGGGTCGGCTTCTGGCTCGGCGAGAGGCCGTTCCTTCGCCGGAATGTCGAGGGTGGGAATCGTAAGAGTCGCCATTTTCTGCGCGGGTGGTGGCACGGTCTCGGAGGCCACTTCCGAACTGCTCGCGCGAATGATGGAAAGCGGCGGTGTGTTTTCAAAAGATGGGGCCGGGGGCGTGAACTCTTGCACGGGCGGCGCCGTTATCGACTGCGCAACCGGAGGCGTCGTCTTAATGGGGGCCGAAGGGCGGCTCTCATAAGTTTGACGGGGGGACGACGCCGGTAAAGCGGGAAGCTCCGGCATCGTGGGCCTTACCGGGGCGGGCGCGCTTGAGCTGACTCGAATCGGAAGCGACTCGGGCGCGGCGGCCGGGGCCGTCGGCGTCGGTGCTTGAACGGGCGCGCTCGGAGCGGCTCTTGTAATGGGCGCCAGCGAAACTTTTTGCGGAGTGACCATCGGACTATAAGGCGTGCTCGCCAGATTGATCGGACCGATTGGGCTCTGCGCAGGAGCCGGAGCCACTGGCGCCGTCTTAACCTTCAAAATCTGAATGGCTTGTTCCTGAATCTCGAGAGGTGGCGGCGTCGCTTCGACGACCTCGGGAAGCGTTTTCATTGCCGCGGTCTCGGCCGCGAGATTTGAGGCGTTGGTGGATTTGATGTCCTCCATTAAGCGGTATTGCGAAAGCGTGGAGTAGAGATCGTTGATGAGCTTCGTCCGCTCCGGATCCGGATTGGCCTCAGCGTTTTGCTTGATCGAGAGCTCTTTGATCTTCTCTTCGATGGAGACCAGGTCCTTCTCGGTGGCCTTATCGCCGAGCTCCTTGAACTTATCCACGGCGTCGGAATCCTTTTTGGCTTCTTCCTTCTTTTTATCCGCTTCGGTTTTCTCAGTGTCTTTGGCTTGGGCGCCTTCCTTGGCGGCCTCTCCCTCTTTTTCCTCGGCCGCGGCTCCCCCGTGACTCGTCTCGGCGCCTCGCCCGGCCAGCGGCCAAGCCAGAGCGGCGCACATTAGGAAGATGAAGCACTTTGTCCCCATTAGATCGTGATCCCCTTGCCCCCTATCACTGCAAGGGCGGGGCCCCACTTGCGCCCTCACGAAAAACCCCGAATACACGGGCCGGAAATTTCCCCAACCCTAGTATTCACGCGACTCCATAAAGGGTTTTCGTTCCAGCTACTTTGCCGTGGGCCCGGTGGATGGAATACGGACGGTTGCCTGAAACCTCCTCAGTTTAGTGGTGCTCCGAGTCAGGCTCTAAGGCCCCGTATACAGTCAGAAAAGGGCGAAGACTGAGAGAGTATTGAGCGTTGCTTCGACGGGGCCTCACCTGCTGGGCCGGGAATACCGAAACAGTGAGTGGAGCCATGAAGCCATCCAACCCCATAGTCTCGGTCATGTTCGTCGACATCGTCGGCTTTTCCATTTCGGCGGAAAAGATGCCGGCAGACGAAGTGTTTCAGAGACTTCGGTCGCTGCTCTCCGAGCTCACCGAGATCGTGAAAAAGAACGGCGGCATCCTCGACAAGACCATCGGCGACGGATTTCTCTGCTTCTTCGGTTGCGGCTACGACGGAAAGATCACCTCCGATCGCCACGCCGACCAGGCCATTCGTTGTGCTTGCGAGATGCAGCGGCTAGCGGCCACTCGCGTACTGCAGTCGAAAGATTCCCAAGATCCGGTTTATCCGCTGCGCATCGGGATTAACACTGCTCCCGTTTTCATCGGGAACATGGGAACGGCGAAAGACGCCGATTTCACTTTGATCGGCCACGGCGTGAACATCGCTCAGCGCCTCGAGTACGCGTGCGAGAGTTTCCGCGTGATGATGTCGGCGACGACCCTTGGTGCCTGGGCCCAGTTCGGCGGCGGCTCGGTACGCATCCATAAGCGGCAAGTGCAGATGAAGCACCGCGAGACCATCTTCGAGGCTTTCGAACTGGATCCTTTCGAGGCGGAGCCCGAGATTTTGAAAGAAGCCGTGGCGCTATACCGCGAGCGAGTCGGTTTTCGCCGCAAAGAAAACCGCGAAGAGCTTGGCCGGGGGATTTCCATCTCCGTGCATCCCGAGCGAGTCGAAGCGACACTCGTCAATTATTCCCGCTCGGGACTCGCTCTGAAGACTCCGACTTATTTTTCGCGGGGAACGACGCTGTCGCTCAGTCTCGATTCCACCTCGAAGCGCTTGGCGGCCATTTGCCGTAAGTACAAGGTCGCGCCCATTCTGACGGGAGAGGTGCGCTGGGGCGTTCCCGCGGGGGACGATTACCTGCATGGCATCGAGCTGTCCCGCCTTACCGACGAAGGCCGCGACGCGCTTTTCGCCGCGCTCAAAGAGTATCTCGACGTCTCTTCAAAGTAGGTTCAAGTAGAGCTCTTTTAGAAACCCGCTCGGATTTTTCGCGAGCCGCTTCGTAAATTCACTGCGCGTGATTTTAGGAGCGGGAAGGCCGGCCGCCCAGCGAGTGGCGACGTACGACGTGTAGATGTCCTGTAGCTGGCTTTCGAATTTCTTTTCGTCGAACGGCTTCGGATCGAGGGGCCATCGCTCGGGCGAAATGCCGCGAAACTTGTAAGCGACCTCAATCCAAAATGGCAGAAACGCCGCGAGCTTCTGATTCGCGTTCCGCCACTTCAGCCGCAACGACAAGTAGCCCAAAGAGTAGAAGTGATAGACCGAAGGGTGGAAGCTCGCCTCTGCGCCGACGGGAACCATGGCGGGATAGAGCTTGAGCCAGCTCTTGTAATCCTCGTTGCTCAGTTGCTCCGGCTCGAGCAAGTCCATCAGGTCGCTCAACGACTGCACGGAGGAAGCAGAAACGCCCGGTGGCTTTCTGTCTCTGAGATATTCCACATGCTCCACGGCGCTCGACGTGTCTTGAGCCAGCACGCCGAGAAACCAAAGCGCTTTGCTCTTATCGTCCTTTAGAAATTTAAGGGTGTGCTTCCAAAGATCGAACGGAGCGTGGTGCTGCATCGCCTCGCCGATGGCTTCCTTCGTGGTCTCCAGATAACCCACGGTGAAGGGATCCTTCATGAGCTTCACCAGCTCAGAAGAAAAGGCGACCGCTTGCACGCTCGCGTCGCGAGTCGTGGGGGCAAGATCGATGAGATTCGCGGCGTCGCGCGAGCCATCGAGGCAAGTGCCGAGCGCGTGCAGCTCGGTATGGTACTGGCCGCAACGAAACGTGAGCAGTCCCGCGAGACAGGCTTTCGCAAAGCGATCGCGGTTACAGATTTCCTGTAACTTGCCTCCGTCCGGATTTTCAGCGGCTGCCGTAAGGCACCAAAGCGCCAGCAGCAGAATCCCTCGTTTCATGGTCGATTCCCCCAAGAAGGCCCGCATTATACAGAGCGTCAAGTTCCGGCGCCAGATGTCCAGGCCCTAGTCTAGGTCTTGGAGACGACCCTGCCTAGAATCCGTGGCCCCGAGCTTGCAGCGGGAAAGGTGAACAAGTTTCGGGAATTGCTGTACTCTTTGAGTGGTCGGGGGGCCATGCGGGGGACGATTCACATCTTTTTAGCGGGCTGGTTTTGCCTGGTTTCCGTAACGGGAGCCTGGGCGGAAACCCCACCTACTTTTCCTCCCGGCACCACCGTGGGCGAGCCGCCGGGCTTTGATGGGCCGCCTGAAAAAGAGAAGGAATCAGACGCCTCTCAGATCGGGACCATCGCGGCGAACGTGGGGTACGGACTTTCGGGTCTGCTGACGTATTTTTCCGTGAAGCGGCTTCCCGCGGCCGTTCGCCAAACGGCTTCGGCGGCAACGAATCTTGCCCAACACTCCGCGCGCGAAACCTGGGTGGGCATTTTTACCGGGTGGGGAGATGCCTTGGAAAAAAAGAAGCCCATCGCCATGGCTCGGCTCGAGAAGGCGGTCACCGCTTATGAGAAGGCCACGGCGCCCTTGGGGGCTCATATCCTCTCGCTCGCTCCCCAAGAGACGCTCGAGCAAAAAGCGTTGGAGATAGACGTTCACTTGGATCGATTTCTCACGCTGCCGCTTCTGGCTCGCCGGACCACGCTCCGCGAGGAGCTGAAAGGGCTCGTCGCGGTTTGGAAAAAAGATCGAGACGCCGGTCCCTTGGAAAAATGGATCGTCGAGAATCGAGAGTATGACGTCATCCGCACGACGAATGGGCAAGCTTGGCTTCGGCTCTATCAGGGCCTGCGTGAAGAATTTGCCGCTCTCAGTTTCAAAGAGAAGCATTCCCCGTCGGAAATGGAAAAATGGCTCCGCTCTTCTCTGGCTTCGGGTGCCGGGGAATTTGTCCGCTGGCGCCGGAAGTACGCTAGCCTGAAGGCGAAAGAGCAAACCGCGGCGGAAAAATTCGTGAAGTCCGCGAATGCAAGCCTGCCTCATCTTCTAGAAGCCGCGCGCCAGGAAGTTTTGCTGCCGCCCGCCGTTTCGAGAGAGCCGGGCCAGTTTCTCTTCAACGGCCGGGACGGAACCGGCGTGCGAGAAGTGAATGCTTCGGGAGTGGTTCCCGCCTCTGGTGCCAGTTGCGACAGTCTTTTGGCGGCTATTGCCAAAAAGCGCGCGAAGATTGCTCTCGAAGCCGATAGGGCGCTTCAAGTGAGGAGTTTGGTTTGGCCCCTGGCGCCGGTCGCCGTGGGAACCGGAGTGGGCGGTTACTATTCCCTCGAGGGCGTGCGGTACTGGCTCGAGCCTAAGACTCCTTAGCCTTCTTACGAATGTAGATGAGCTTCTCGACTTCGGCGACGGTCTCGCCCTCCGCGCTCTTCACGTCCACTCGGTAAGTGACCTCGAACTTTTCTTTGGTCTCGAGCTCCTTCAGGACTTCGGCGATCGCCGACTCCGGCAAATGAAACTCCGCGCGCACGGTTCCTTTCCCCGGTTTCTTGAACCGGATGGACGCGGCCTTGTCCCAAACGATGTAGTCGCGGCCGAGCGCCTCGATCATCAGGATCATGAAGAAGGGATCGCACATGGCGTAGAGCGAGCCGCCGAAATGGGTTCCCACGAAGTTGCGGTTCCAGCTTCTGAGCTTCATTTCGACGGTGAACGAGCGGATATCTTCGGAAACGTGCTTGATGCGGATGCCGGCGCCGACGAAAGGCGGATAAGCGTTAAAGGCGGTTCGGTAGAGCCAGCGCCGCTGCTTTGGGGAGAAGCGTTTTTGAAAGAGGCCGTAGATGGTGGTGGTTGGGAGCATGGAACCAAACTACGGCCTCTTTAAGCCTTCGGCAAATTAGGGGCAGATTTTCCGTTGGGTGGTCTTGCCGCGGTAAACGGTAACGGGGCCGAAGAACTGGGAAACCGTCGTGCGCTCGATTACGAGCTCGGAGTGGCCGCAAAGGGTGTCGTTGCTAATGTTGTGTCCCTTGAGGGTGATGGTCGCATCGCCGTTCGTTTGGTCCTTAATATCCGCCGAGGTGACTTCGGAAATCTGGTTTGCAAACGTCACCAGCTCGCTTCCGGAGCCGGTCTTCGCGAGATTCACCAAGGCGTTGGCAATCTCCGTGGCGTCGTCTTGGGCCGCGCCATGAGCGCCGGAGTAGGAAAGAGCGAAAGTCAGTAGGGCGATGATACGGTACATGGGAAATCTCCTAGTTCAGGGAGGGAAAATCCTCCGTTTCCAAACGGGAAGCTAACCCCACGCGCCGTGCCGCGATATTAATAAAATATAATTTACGGGTTAATTGTATACTATTAATATAGCCGTCATGGTCGTCTCCCTCTTCAGCGCCTCCGATTACCGAGCCGCCGTCCAGTCCGCCATCGAGCGGGTGCGGTTTCATAAGCCTCTGAGCTACGCCCAGCTCGCCCGCCAAAGTGGAGTCCAGGCCACCTACTTTTCGAACGTGCTTAAAAACCGCGCGCATTTTAATGCCGATCAGCTTTACCGCGTCGCCCGGGCGCTGGAAGTTTCCGAGAGCGAGCTCGAGTTCATTTCGCTACTGCTCGAATGGGAGCGCTCCGCTGAGAAGGAGCGAAAGCGTGAGCTCAACCGGCGGCTCGAAACTATACGTGAGGAAAACCTCTCGACCGGCCGTCACCTTTCCGCGAAGCGTGTCGCGCCGGAAGACGTGTCGGGCGCGGAATATTATTTGGACGCTCTGGCTACAGTGGTTCACGTCTATCTGGGCATGGAACGCTACGCAAAGGATCCCAAGCTCATCGCCGAGGCTTTGAAAATTCCGGCGGAATATCTAGGACGTCTTCTCGGCACCATGGCGCGGCTCGGCTACATCGAGCCCAAAGGCACGGGTTACGTAGTGCGCCTAAAGCATCGTCATCTTCCCGACGATTCGCCGCTTTGCCTTCCTCACCAAGCTTTGATGCGCGCGCGAAGTCTCGAGCAGTTTCAAAGACTGCCTCGGGGGAAGCGATACGGCGTATCCGTGACTTTTTCGGCCACTCCTGACACCAAGGCGCGCATTCAAGCCGAGTTCCTGGATTTTTTGAAACGCGCCGAGTCTCTGGTCGGCGCGAGCCGCGAGACCCACGTCTTTCAGATGAACTTCGATCTCTTTCCCTGGCTCGATTGATCCAACGCGTTTGCGGGCTATAATGGAGTCGGCCTCCCCTTCCCACTACCATGGCGCTGCCTTCCTTTCCATTGCGTAACTATCCGCGAGCTCTGGGCCAAGCTTTGTTCAGCGGAAATCGCGCGGCGCTATTTGCGATCGGAACGACGGTTCTGCGCATTGCCCTCGTGCCTTTGGATCGTGCTTTGGCTTTACTTGAACGCTGGTTTCCCGCCGCGGCCGGGGGCGATCCGCAGATCGTGTTCGTGGTCGGCTTGCCGCGCTCGGGCTCGACCTTCGTCGCCGAGTCGCTCGCTCAATCGCTTCCGGTGACGGCGCTGAGTAACCTGATGTCGATTTTGCCGCGCTCTCGTTACTGGATGCACCGGCTCTTCTCGCTGATTCCGTCGGGCCAGCGTCCGCTGACCAACTACTACGGCCACGGCGCCAGCTGGCTTGCCTCGGGCGATACCTATGCGATTTGGGATCAGTGGCTCGGTCCTGACCATCATCTGCCTCCTCCGTCGCTGAGCGAAGGCGGGCGCACCGACCTCCGCCATTATTTTTGCTCGCTCCACCGAGCTTACGGAAAACCGCTTCTAGCGAAAAATAATCGCAATGCCCTTTTGGTGGATGAGCTGGCGCAACTTTTCCCACGCGCGCTCTTCGTCGTGACCGAGCGGGATCGGGAAGCGGTGGTGAAATCCGTCTGGCGCGCTACTGAGCTGGTCGGATTAAAAGATAGGCTCTGGGGGCTCTCCGTTGCGGGCGGGGCGCTTCATTCGGAAGATAGAAGAGAAGCCTGTCGGCAACAGGTCGCCGAGTTAGAGACGGCATTCGAGGCAAAGCTTGCCAGGATTGCTCCTGAGAGAATCGTCCGAATTGCTTACGAGGATTTTCGCCGGTCTTCCGCCTCTTTTGTGGAGGCGCTAGCGGCTCGCCTACCCGTCAGTTCGGCCCAAGAAGTCAGTAACTCGGTGCTCGTCGGCGCTTTGGCTCTATTGGGCAGTGCGCTCTTTACCTTGCGGGCGCTTTGCCTCTACTCGGCTCAATTCGCGCGCCCCTGGTCGGGCGATCCCGCCAATCATAACTATGCCGCGCTCGTTGGGACGAATTTCACCAAACTCCTAGAGCTGGTCCGCACGCAAATGCAACCGGTGCTCGAGTATTGGCTGCGCGCCCGGGTTTGGTTGCCGCTTCTGGGAACCAACGAGCGCGCCTTCCGGCTCCCAAGCGTGATCTACGCCGCGAGTTTCGTGCTTCTCTCGATGGGCGTAACCTATTTCCATCTGCGGCGTCGAAAGGTAGGCGAGGCTTTCGCCTTTCTCGCGCTCCTTTGTGTCGGCGCCTGGCTTAGCGCTTCGCCCTTCGTGGCTCGCCTCGCCACCGAAAGCCGTCACTACCCCTTGGTCGCGTTCTTTTCCGTGCTTTGGTTCGCTTTGGGTTTTCTCGATCTGACCGAAAAACGCTGGCCGTTTTATCTGGCGGGCCTATGCTTTGCGAACACCCATTTTTTTGCGATCCCCTTAGTGGTTTCCGTTCTCATCTATCGCACGATTGAGAACTGGCGAGGCAAACGGACGGCTCTGGCCCTTGAGTCGCTACTCGTTGCCATCGCGGTCGTCTCAGCCACCGGTCTCGTGAATCTCCTTTCGATCGCCCAGCTCTTCTTTCGGTTTAGCCCCCGTGTGGGGATGGAAGGCGTGAGCTTCGAGCAAACCGTGGGAATGGTGTTTCAGCAAGGGCTCGCGGTGTATGCGTTGCCCGCGTTTTTTGTTTGGCTCATTTTTGCGGCGACTTCCGCGAGGCGAAACCCGCTGCGCCAGCAGTTTCTGACCGTTGCGCTTTGTCTCGTTCCCCTGGAGATTTGGGCGATTCACCACACCTCGGCTTACGCCTTTAAAGATCGGTACCACACGATCTTCGCGGGTCTCTTTCTTCTCGTTTTTCTTTATGGCTTTGAAACCGTGCGCCGCTGGACGCGCAGTAGTGTGATTCTTCCCGTGGTTTTACTTCTGCTCTTCCAAGTCCCCCGACAGATCCGCACGGCTTTCACGGACCTTCCTAACTTGAGAGTCCCCGAGGAAAGAGTGACCGACTCTTGGCTCGCGTATCAGAAAATCGCGGAGCTCGGCCCGGAACCGGTGCTCTTGCACGAGCATCCCAAAGGCGACTTCCGCCTGCCTCGTTTTTTCCTGACGGCCAACGGAGCCCGCCGCGCGAAGTTCTTCGCCATCGGCACTCAAGGGCCCTGGACCGAGGCGGAAAAAGTAAGGTTGGAGGGAGTGCTAGAGAACGGGAGCCATTCCGCGATCATTGTCGATCTCGCGAAACGAGATCGATGCCCTACCTCTCCAACCTCGCTTTCCGGAATCCTTCGGCTAAAGCCGCTGCATCGGGGAGATCGATGCCTTCAGCTGCTCGAGGGCGCGAAATCCTACGCGGATGTCGGCGTCGCCCTCGCGAAGATACCTTTTTAAGGAAGGTCGACGTCGGAGACCGAAGTCGATTGGTAGAGAACTCCGTCGACGTTCACTACCCACGCCGGTTGATCCGTCTTGAGACCGCGCCGATCGGAGAGGGTGATGAGGCGGGTGCCCTGAGTCGATTTATAGAGCACTCTGTCGCCCGCTTTGCGATCGACTTCCACGTTGTAGATTTCCAGCTGCGTGCTGAGCGTCGTCTTCGTGCAAGCGGCTCGGTAGGTCTCTTGCAAGAACAGCCGGTAGCGCTGCGCGAGGCCCGGAGACTTCACTAATTTCATTAGGAATCCCTGATCGCAGGCATCGGTTTCGAGGAAAAGCGGAAATACTTTCGCCGCCCCTTTGTAACCACCGCCGCTCGGAATGAACGTGCGATCGCCCGGGGAGCCGGGCTGGCTCGCGAAAGCCGAACCGGCGGAGACTAAGAGAATGAGGAAAGAAAGTTTCATGGGTTTTACTCCTGGTAATGGATCAAACGAACGCCCGAAGGTTTAACACGGGCTGCGCCGCGGGATCAATCCCTGGGGGCTCGGGCTGGTTACAAATTAGTTACCAAATCCGGCGGGACTGGTAGCAAGCCTTGATCCGGCCCTCGCAAAAGTAATAGATCGCGCCATGCTTGAGACAGTGCCACAGGCCGCGCCCGCCGAGATGTTAAGGCGTGCGCTCGTGAACCGAGTCTCCCGCAACCCCTCTTATTCGTTGAGAGCTTTCGCCCGCGACCTCGGTGTTAGCCACGCGTATCTGAGCATGGTTTTGAGCGGTAAACGGCCGGTTCCAGTCAAACGGGCCTTCCATTTCAGCCAGACGGTCGGCCTCGGCCAGGAAGAAACCTTGGCCTTTCTCGCTTCCTGCCGGAAGGCGCATTTCGACGCCAAACCGGAGTTAGCGAAGCCCGCGTCGCCCAAAGAGCCGCGAGCCGTCACCGGCGACGAGTTCTTTCGCGTTCAGCTAGATCAGTTCAAGGTGCTCTCCGAGTGGTATCACCTGGCGATTTTGGACCTCACGCTTTTGGACGGGTTTGAGCCCAGCGAGCGTTGGGTTGCTGACCGCCTTGGGCTGACTCTGGAAGAAGTGCGTGGCGCCGTCGCTCGCTTGAAACGCCTCGGCCTTCTCAGCATCACCAGGGGCCGCTGGATAAAGCGGCACAAGACAATCGCAGTGCCCACCGCTCAGTCGCATCAAGCGGTCCGCCGCTTTCATCAGCAGATGATCGAAAAAGCCCTCGAAGCCTTGAGCTCCGGGACCCAGGAAGATTTTGAGCGACGAGACATTACGGGAACGACCATGGCGATCAATCCCGCGCGCCTCGCGGAAGGGAAGAAACGCATCCAGCGCTTTCGCCGCTCTCTTTTGAAATATCTCACTCGAGGCGAGTGCACGGAGCTTTATCAGATGAACGTTCAGATTTTTCCGCTGACCAAGCCATCGAAACGGAGTCCTTCATGAAGACGTCAGTCTTGTTCTTCCTGCTGCTCGCGGGTTGCACCCGGGCTCCCATCGTGGTCCTAAACGAAGCGCCTCGCGTTCCCGCGCCTCAGCTCATCGGCGGCGGTTCGGACGTCGGCAGTGGCGGCGACAACCAGGCGCCCGACCATCTCGCGGCTTGGTTTATCGGCAAGGAGCGCGTGATCAAGGCGTGCGTCGAAACCTCTACGGATTTTGGCGTCAGCTCAACGGTCGCTCACGACACGATTCTCACCGCCTTTACGCAATGGAAATATTACATCGAGGGGCACGGAGTGTGGGCCACTGAGCCGGTGGCGAAGCAACTGAGTACGTCGGTCGATCTCAAGGATGGCTGCGATGGCTCCGCTGACATTTCGTTTTTTCTTGGCGTCGAGAACGAGACCGTGAGAGCGGCTAAGGGACAGTTCAATAATCCCACGGCTTTCATTCAAAGAACTTCTTTCGATCCCGCCGTGGCTTTGGAAAAAGGTTTTGTGTGGGTGTCTCGCCATGGGGGCGTCAAATCCGGTTTTCCCGATTGGAAGCAAGACGGAAGGCTTCTCACTATTTTAGAGCATGAACTGGGACACGTTTATGGCAACGATCACGTGCCCGGAACGGTCATGGCAGAGAACATCAGCGGACTTTTCGCTACCGAGTGGGCTGGCGAGGCCTTGGCCGAGATCGATCATTGCCGGGAGCTGGCGCCTTGTATCGACTGCGATTATGGCATCCAGCTAGATCCCAGGAGCGTCGACAACGAGAAGACGTCGTTTCTGAGAAAAATTCTGGGGGCCAAGGCCGAAGGACCTTTGACACTGAAACTAAGCCGCACGGGTATGTACGGATCGTTCTTGGGACTCGGCATGCAGGAAGAAAGCAATCTCACGACTCATAGCAATTACCTGCTGGCGAATCGCAATACGCATCCTGCTTTTTCGACCGAGTTGGCGACCTTCAAGCGGTTCATCGAGGGAAGAGTTACCAGTGGCTCGGATGTCTCGAGCATTCAGTATTCGACGGTGATACAAAACAAGAACGGTGCCTTGGATTCGGTCGGGATGATCATCATCGAGTACAACCTCGCCACTTGCGGTAGCTATTGGTCCGAGGGCAGGTATCCCGTGGAGGTTTCCTACGTCGAGGACGACGAGCAAAAGCCTCTGGGCTCCTTCGCTGATGTCTGGCGGCGGACTCCCGGTATGGTGCCAATCTACCCGATTTTTATCGACCAGCCTTCAGAACTGAAAACCGAAGGAAAGTGACAGGGAAGGGAAGATCGGAAAGCGCGACCGTAGGTCGGCGGAAGCGAGAGTTCCCTGTTGCGTAAGGTCGTTTTGAAATTGCGACAAAGCTTCCTGATTGCCGGCGGAGCCCCCGACTCCGTCGGGGATGAGAGCGTTCACCGTCACGCTCGTCCTCAATGGCCCGATCCAGGACGCCCCCAAGCAAATGTTGGCGAAAAAGAATCGCCCCATGAAAAGGTAGCCTATGGAAACTGTGGGCACTGCTTGCTTGAAGACCACGTCAGCCGTCACCAAGGCTCCGACTAACATTTCCGACACGGCGGAGTTCTCCAGGCCAGAGGTGATGTGGGCGTTCATTTGCAGCAGCGAATAGGTGAGCTGGAAGTAGAAGTTATTTTCCGCCGGAAAGAAGCGCACGAACGCGGAGATATAGTTGGCCGTGGGGACCAGGGTGGGTGAGGTCGCGTAGTTGAGTCCATCAGCGAGCGTGATGGTGGTCGGTTCTCCCGTCATGGTCTTTCCCAGAAAACCATTAGGCGGAAGGTAGGAATAACCGACGCCGAACTGCCAGCGCTTCATTGCCTGCACTTGCCCGTGTAAGAAGAGCAGCTCCGGCAAGCCCAAGCCGACATCGAAGGAAAGCGCTCTATCGGGGATGGCGAAGGCGGATCGGTGCATCAAGAGCATCGATAACGCAGCGAGTGAAAGCCATTTACGGAGAACCAACGCCATCGTTCTCCTATCGGACATTCGGGCCATTCCCCAATTGTTAAGTCTTCTCCATTTTTGACCGATGGAATGCTGAAGGCCCCCATGGGTCCTTCTTTTGCTGACGAGGCGCATTAAGCACCTCGAGAACCACGGATGGGATTTATGTCAGGCAAGCGACTTCTCATGATGGCGGTAGCCATCTTCGCGCTAGCACAAGGAGTGAGCGCCTTCGCGCGCGCGCCGGAAGAGGCGGAGTTCTCCGCGGCCGCGGGCATCGGCGAGGACATCGCTCACTGGATCAAAAAGCTCGAGACCACCGACCACAAGATCGATTCTGTCGCGCTATTTTCCGTGAACGCCAACGAGCCTTTCGACGGCACTTTCAGCACCATCATTGAGACTGAGATCATGAAGTATCTCGCCAGACAGGGCATCCATAAGGTGTCGGCCTGCGCGGAATGCAAAACGGCGCAAGTTCAGATCAAGGGAAACGAAGTCGTCGTCACCAAAGGCGCGGCCGATATCGAGGCGGTCAAGAAAGCCGGAAAGAAGCTTCCCGTCGACACCTTACTAGTCGCCGAGATTTATAGAACGAAGCTGAATCTGCTCGCGCAAGCGACCCTTTATTCGAATACGGACGGAAGCCTCGTGGGCGCCGAGCGTTTCCAGGTTCCCGCTTTGAATTTTTCCGATAGCTCGGTTCAGTTACTCATTACCTTTGGATCCGGCATTCCCATGTTCAAGGGTGGCGCGGCTTCGGGCGCGGCGACCCTCACGACTTCCGTCAACATTCAGCTCGCCGAAGAGCTGGGCTTTGCCAAAGGTGGCCTCAATCTAGGCATGGTCTCGGCCACCGGAAACACCTTGATCCATTTAGATCCGACTCTCTCCTTTCGCGGAAGATTCGGAAACTCGTCGTTAGGCTGGTCCCTCAACGTCGGACTTGGCTATGGCATGCTCGCGAGCCTCAAGGGGCCCACGGCGAGACTCAGTTACGAGCTCTTCCTGGGATCTTGGGCCGTGGCTGGATTTGACGGAGTTTACTTCTTCTCGCCAAGTACCGCGACAGCGGGATCGCTTAGCGGTTACGGCGGGCTACACGTGGGGCTGGCACTGGGACGATGAAGCACGTACTCACACATTCTCCTCTCATCTTGATTTTACTGATGAGTTGCGTCGGCCTTTTGGCCGTGGATGTGCCACTCGTGCCTCCGCCGGACTCGGATGCCGCCCCTGGTTTTTATTCAGTGACCGAAGAGGAAAATCAGCTCGAGCTGAAAACTCCTTACGGCACGATTCACATTCCCACGGGCTTTGGGGCGAACATGCCTTATCGCCTTTCCATTCCGGTGGAGCAGCTGAAAAAAGGCGGCACCGTCGTGGAGGACGCCGCCAAGGCGCCCGAGAAAGCGGAAGAGCCTGGAAAAACGGGCCCTGGTGCTGCGCCCACGCTCTTTCCTGCTCCGAGCCCCGCTTTAGGCATGAATCCTGGCTCTCCGCCGGGCCCGACGACGGTGGTCGTGGATGATGCGGATTCTTTGGTCGTCGATGCGAACCGGCTCTTTAACCGCCGGCGTTTTTACGAAGCGCTCACGGTGGTGGATCAGTTACTGCGTAAGCGTCCCGCCTATACGAGAGGCTGGCTGATGAAGGGAAGCTTACTCCTGGTTCAAGGCCACAAGGAACTGGCGATCAAGGCCTGGTCGAAAGCCAAGGAAATCGAGCCAGAGAACCAGGAAGTTTTGAGCGTTTTAGAAAAGTATAAATGAAGGCGCTTCTTTTCATTTTAACGCTTGGCTCACTCGCGCTCGGGGCGGAGTCTCCTTATTTGGTGGAAGCGCGCGTACGTACCGATCTGGAAGCGTTGCTCTCTCGCATGATCCCTGCCGAGCAGTATCTCCTACAGGTAAATGCCGAAGTGCGCGTCGATCAAGAGCGTAAGATGGTCGAAGGCGAAGAGAGCCAAGACGTCGAGGCGAAGCTTGCCGCGGCGCCCGATCCGATGCCAGGTTTCGTGCCGGAGACGCCCGAGGCACCTCCCGCGCCGGGTAAGCATCAGCGCAATGTGTACCGCTCGGTCGAAACGCCGGTGCTCGCTTCCATAAGAGTCAACGTGGGCCTCGATCAGCAGCTCGCTCCCAAAGTGGCGACGCAGGCCAAGAACCTGATCCAAACTTATCTTTTCTCGAACTATCCGAACTTGGTGCGGTTGGGCTTCATGGAAGTCGCCATGCTCAAGCCGAAAAAGGATAAGGCCATCACGCCGACCACTCCCGCGCCGCTCGAAGAGGAAGGGGAAGAAGAGTCGCTTACGGACATGGCGACGAAGTACTTCCCCTGGATTGTGCTCGCCGTCGTTGGTCTTTTCCTGCTTTTACGCCGTCGTTCGGAGCCGAAAGCCGCAAAAGCTCCCGCGCCGGCCCGGCCGCGCTGGAGTACCCAAGGCCCGCGCCCGGTTGCTCCGAATTATAGGCAGCCCGCGCCTTATCAACCGCCTCCGCAAGCGATTCCCTCTCCCGCAGCCCATTCTCCTTTCGCCTCCAGCGCTTCGGCTAGCCACTCCGCCCGCACCCGGTTTCTCGATAAAGTCATCTCTCACGGCAACGCGTTTCGCTCGTACTACGAAATGCTGACTCCCGAGCTTCGCTCCGAGATAGAGGCAATTTTGGGCGGTCCCGCTTTTGAAAGTGTCATGGAATCGGTAAGCACCGAGCGTCCGCAGCCGGGCGGCTCAAGTGGCGACGTCGAAGAGATGGCGCTCGCCTACGAAGCTCAGTTCAATGAGTTCGTTCAGGCGAAGCTTTCTCAAGACAAACAGTTTTTTGGTTTCTTGAATCAGCTGACCCGCGAGCAAGTGGCTTCCTTGATGACCTTCGAGAACGACATCACCGTGTGCTTGATGCTTCGGTTCATGAAGCCCGTGCAATGCGCGGCCGTGCTGGACAGCCTCACGCCCCAGCGGCGCCAAGCCATTCTGTCTCGCTTGGACGAGGCGCAGCGAATTCCGCTCTCAGAGATTTCAGCCATCGAAAAAGAAGTGCGCGAGGCCGTGCGGCGATTGCCCTCTTACGCCATCGGGCCTGGTCCCTCGCAGGTCGATTTCTGGGCCAATGTGCTCAGTGAGTCGAGCCATCAAGCAGAGATCTTGCAGGATCTTGAGAAGACCAATCCCGGTATTTCTCCGTCGCTGCAAAAGTTCAAGTTCTCCCTCGAGGATGCGGCTACTTTGCCCGACGATTTCCTGAAGCGCGTCACGTCTGAAATCGACAACGAAGAGCTGGCACTCGCGCTCACGACCTGCTCCAAAGACGTGGCGGAAGTGGTCTTGAGCTCTCTGCCCGATCGCCGCAGCAATTTACTCAAGGCCCAGATGAACTCCGCTCGTTCCGCTCCGCGGGATAAAGCGTCCCGGGCGAGAAACACGTTCACGAAGAAAATTCGGGAGGCGATGGCCTAATGATTACGCGCATGCTCGGCTTTTGCGGGGTGGTCACTTGCCTCTGGATCGTCTTCGAGTTCGAAGGAACGTCGGACGCCGTGGGCATTCTCCGCCTGTTTCACTGGCCCGCCATGGTGCTGACTGGCCTGGGTCCCGTGGCCTTAGTATTTCTCTGCTTTGACGCTGGCGAGGTTTTTAAAGCGTTCGGCATGGCGCTCTTCAAATCGCCCGGCCGGCTCAAAAAGAAAACGCAAAAAGAAGCGCTCTTCCTCCACGAGCTGGGTAAATCGTTCTATGACGGCGGTCAGCGCGCTTTCGACTCGGCCAAAGTGAAAGGCCTCACTCCTTTCGTGGAGAGAATCGTCGAACGGCTTTCGCTACGCATGCCCACCCCGGACATCCGCGATCTATCGATGATCGATCAGGGTCGGCGCGAGGCGGAGCTGGTGCAAGCGGTCAACGTAATCAGCTCGGCCGTTCGCTTGACGCCTTCCATCGGCATGCTCGGGACCATCATGGGCATGGTGCGCCTGCTTTCCACCTTGGAAGATCCGTCCAAGATCGGATCCAGCATGGGTCTCGCGCTTCTCACCACGTTCTACGGCCTTTTCTTTTCACTCGCTATCTGGACCCCGGTTCAGCAAAAGATTGAGCGCCTGCTCTCCATCGAGATGCACGGCTACGATCAGTCGCTTCGTTGGCTCGAGCTTCTGGAGAAGCGCAAGCCCACGTCCTACTTCGCCGATACGGCGGAGATTACCGACGATAAACCGAAGCAGAAGCGTGCGGCTTGATGCGCAGGTACCTTCGCAGACGCCGCAAGGAAGAAAGCGGAGAATTTCTCTGGCTCGTCTCCCTAAGCGATTTGATGATTCTCCTCTTCATCTTTTTCGTAACCCTTTACAGCTTTGCCGCGAAGAAGATGAAGCAAACGGACATCATGAACATCCTCTCCGCCTTGGGAAACCGGCAGGTGAAGGATCCGGTCGGAGACATCCAAGGTAACGTCACGCAATGGATCAAGAAGAGCGGTCTGGAGAATCAGATCGTGGTGAAGCGCAAGGACGGCGAGCTATTCGTCGAAGTTAAGGATCAGGTCTTCTTCACCAGCGGCAGGTTTCAGCTGCACGAGCAGGGAAAGAAGATTCTCTCTTCTCTGTCAAAGGCCTTGGGTAAGGTTCCCGCTCCCTATCGCATTGGCATCGAAGGCCATACGGACGATACGCCGATTCATACCGGCTCCGTGAATAACAACTGGGACTTGTCCGCGAAGCGCGCGCTTTCCGTACTTGGCTCGCTCGAGCTTCCCGAAGACGTCTCGAAACGTACCGTCATTCTCGCCTATGGGTCCAATCAGCCCCTCGTCGCCAACCGCGATAAGCAAGGGCGGCCCATTCCCGAAAATCAAAGCAAGAACCGCCGGGTCACTTTTAAGTTCTTTTAGGCAAAAAAAGCGGGGGAAGAAGCTTTCGCCCCGTCCCCCGCCTAAAGAGAATTACTTCGCTTTGTTGTACGCGATTTCCATCGACTTGAACTCTTTGCCGTCCGTGTCTTTGGTCCACATGGAGTAGTTCATGTGCGTCTTGTCGGCGAAAACCCATTCCGCGCGGTAGGTGCGGGCTTTGTCGCCCGTCATCGGGCAGCTGAACTCGCCATTTTCCTTGATCGTCTTGCTGGCCGTATCGTAGGTGCCTTGGCCCTGCACCATTCCCGTGCCCATGCTGTCCATCCAGGTCGATTGGAAGGCTTGCTTCAAGTTGTCGAAACCGATGAAGCCCATGCCTTCAAAGGGCTTGCCCATGGCTTTGCCTTTGAATTCCTGCATGAGGAAACGGCCGCCGAGCACTTTCTTCATCGTACTGGTGCCCTTGGACTCTTCCGGCTTAGCTTCGGACGTCTGCCACATCTTCGAGGTGTAGTTCCATTTGCCGGCGAGATCGCCGAGCATTTTGTGGGACTCACCCGGGGTGGAGTATTGGGTCCAAGCCTTCATGGCTTCTTGCATCTTGGTGTCGCTGGTTTGGGGGGTGTCGGCCGCGAAAGCGGGGAGCGCGAAGAGCGTGAGAGCAATGAGTAACTTCGTCATGGTTGAACTCCTTCAAAGGTTTAAACAGCGGCCGGAGTGTACCAATGCTTTGCGGGAAATTGTATTCGTTTCCGCGGAGATTCATGGGTGTCAGCGTCAAGAAGCTTGAATGTCGGCGAGCGAAGAGAGAACATAACTTCACTTCCTCATGACTTCTCGTCGCCTTCTTTATTTGCAATACACAAATCCAGCGGGATATCCGCCCCTCGAGCATAGCTCCCGGATCTTGTCTCAGCGGGGCTGGAAGGTTCTCTTTCTCGGCGTTCAAATCAAAGGCGTCGAGTCTCTCGCTTTTCCGGAGGGTGAGGGCGTCAAAGTTCGCCTGCTACCCCGGGTGCCAAAGGGCTTTTGGATCAGGGTTCACTATCTGGCCTTTATGATGTGGGCGCTTCTCCGGGGATTTTGGTTCCGTCCCCTCTGGATTTACGCCTCCGATCCCTGGAGCTGTCCCGCGGCGCTTCTCTTAAAGCGCTGGCTCGGGGCGCGCTTGCTCTACCACGAGCACGACTGCCCCAACGCAAACAATGGAGTCAGCGCGGCGCGAGCGGTAGTCGCGAAGGAGGCCGATGCGATCGTTTTGCCACAGACCGAAAGAGCGGCGCTTTTCGTCAAAGCGCTCTCTCCAAAAGCAACTCCTCTCGTCGTTTATAACTGTCCCCGGCTTTCCGAGATTCCTGCGAGCGAGACCCCGCGCGAGCCCTCCCGTTTGAGGATTCTTTTTCAGGGAAGTCTCGTACCGGCCCGCTTGCCTCTGTCCTTACTGACCGCTTTGGTGGGATTGCCCGCGGAGCTCTGGCTGCTGGGGTACGCGCCGAATGGGGCGGAAGATTTTCCGGAAAAGCTCAAAAAGGAAGCGGAGCGTTTGGGGGTCGGCGATCAAGTTCGCTTCTTGGGAGCGAAGTCGCGCCATGAAATGCTGAAGATTACGGCCACGGCCGACGTTGGATTGGCACTACTGCCACTGGAAAGCCAAGACATCAATCAAAGGCACATGGTCGGCGCTTCCAATAAGGCCTTCGACCATCTCGCTTTTGGAGCTCCGCTGCTCGTATCCGACACGGCGGATTGGCGAGAGTGGTTCGTGAAGCCTCGCTACGCGCTCGCCTGCAATCCCGAAAAACCAGAAACCTTAGCGGCGGCCCTCCAATGGTTCACTGAAAATCCTGAGGGCCGCGCCGAAATGGGCCGGCTCGGCAAGGCGCGCTGTTTGAAGGACTGGAACTATGAGTTTCAGTTCGCTCCCGTCGTAAAGATCCTGGAAAGCTGACACCGGGCCCAGCCTTGGCTCGGCGGCGATTTCCAAAGCCAACGCCGCATGTTACCTAGAGCCCCATGTGGTTTGTATATGCATTCTCCGCTTTCCTCGTCGCCGTTGCCCTGCACGATCTCTTTCAGAAAAAACACGCCATTCTCCGAAACTTTCCAGTGGTGGGGCACTTTCGTTACTGGCTCGAAAACCTGGGGCCGGAGCTTCGCCAGTACATCATCGCCAATAACCGCAAGGAACGCCCTTTCGATAGGGATCAGCGAAGCTGGATCTACGCCTCCGCAAAGAAAGAGAACGACTACGTCGGTTTCGGTACCGACGAGGAGCTGGAAACCTCTCCCAACTACATCATCATCAAGCAATCCGCTTTTCCCTTGAGTGAGGTTTTGCCCTCCGAGCCGAATTACGATCCGACCTATCAGATTCCATGCGCAAAAATACTCGGCGGGTATCGCAAACGCCGCCTCGCCTTCCGGCCGAAATCTATCATCAATATTTCCGCGATGAGCTACGGGTCTTTGAGCGATCACGCCGTGCAGGCCATCAACTTAGGCTGCAAACAGGCAAATGCTTTGCACAACACCGGGGAAGGTGGCGTGACTCGCTTTCACGCGCTCGGCGGCGATCTCATTTGGCAAATAGGGACGGGATATTTTGGCTGCCGGGACGAGAAGGGTGGATTCGATAAGGAACGCTTCAAAGACAAGATCGCTCGCTACCCCATTAGGGCCATCGAGATTAAATTGAGCCAGGGCGCGAAGCCCGGACTGGGTGGTGTGCTGCCCGCGGCGAAAGTGACGCCGGAGATTAGCGAGATCCGCGGTGTTCCCGTCGGCAAAGACTGTATCAGTCCAGCCCATCATTCCGCATTTAGAAATGTCGATGAGCTTCTGGATTTCGCGGAGACCTCGCTGAGATGTCTGGCTTGCCCGTTGGCATCAAGTCAGCCATCGGACATCGCGCTTTCTGGAACGAGCTCGCGGTGCGGATGAGTAAGACGGGCCGCGTGCTGGACTTCATTACGGTCGACGGCGGCGAAGGAGGCACGGGCGCGGCTCCCCTCGTGTTTACGGATCACGTCTCACTCCCCTTCAAGATGGGCATGAGCCGCGTGTACCGCGAGATGGCCGAGAACGATCTGCACCAGAAGCTCGTTTTCATCGGGTCCGGTAAGCTTGGGTTCCCCGAAGCTTCGTTATTCGGATTCGCGCTCGGCTGCGATTTAATCAATATCGCGCGAGAGGCGATGCTTTCCATTGGCTACATCCAAGCCCAGAAGTGCCAGACGAATCGTTGTCCCACGGGAGTCGCGACCCAAGACAAGTGGCTGATGCGCGGGCTAGACCCCGAGCTGAAGTCGGCGCGGCTAGCCAACTACTTGACGGTGCTTCGCAAAGAGATCCTGCGCCTCAGCCGGGCGTGTGGCGTCTCACACCCCGCCTTGGTGACAAGCGAGTGCATCGAGATCATCAACGAGCGCTTTCAAGGGACATCCATCGGCGATCTCTTCGGGTATCGCGATGAATGGAGCGTGCCTTCGGAGAAGGATATCGCCGGCATCACCGCCTTGATGGAGCATCCGCACGTCATCGCCAAGCCGCGAGGAGCGCCGGCCATCGAAGATACGGCGCCCGTCCCCCACCAGGAGTAGCCCATCGGGGCGGAGCGAGCCGCCCGGCAAATCGTCGAAGCCTGAGTTGAGGGCGGACTTTCTAAAACTGGAAATCAAAGCCGCTCGGCTTTGGCCAACGCGCTAGCGGTTGATAGGGCGGAGAGCTGACTAGACCGCCCAGCGACGGATGCGATCGACGGAAACGCCATAAGCCAGGTGAAGCCCCAGCATACCGAGTTGTCGTCGCACTGGAAGCTCGGCCGGCGTCTTGGCAAGCCGCGTGACCGGCAAGACAACCTCATCCGCCGCCACCCAGACGAGTGCGCCAAAGAGAGCGCCGGAAGCATGGCTCAAAGCGGGAAACTTTCTAACCAGGGCTCCATAGAGCGCGCCCGTTCCCGCGCCAAAGGCATAGTGTACGAGCGGTCCGGCGAGTTTCTTTTCTTTCTTGGTCAGGCGGTGACCGAAAATCCCTTCTGACGCGAGCGACGCCACCGTTACGGTTGTATCGTCTCGGAGACTGAGGCGTTTAGGAAACACGCGGAAGCTCGCTTTGCCTTCTTGGGGACTCAGCGTTTCGGGTGTTTGGCGGGCTCTTTCCGCGGACGATTTCGAGCGGTTGAGCAGGGCGCACATGAGCCAGCTGCCTACGAGCCCTCCGGCCGCACCGGCTAACAAAGAACGGGAAAGCGAAGCGTCATTTTGAGCAGGCATCTTGAGAGAGAAGCTCTACAAGTCTCGTGCCAGCTGCGCTTTACGGCTTTCGATAAGCGGCGATGACGTCCAAGATGTCCTGACGAGCCTTCGCGCGGGCGGTCGCGTCCTTTTCGATCTTGGTGAAATACGCGTCCTCTATCTCGCCCATCTTCACGAAGCGAGGGGGCGCGCCGGCTGGGACTTGCTCGATGAAATCTTTTCCGCCGTCGAGCACGTCGTCCCAAGTCTCGCGCAAAAAGTCCCAATAGGGTTTGCGAGCGTCGGCCCACTGAACCGCTTCCGCGCATTCTTTTGTCGGTAGACGGACGAACCAGTTCTTGCCGATTTCTTTAGCGAGCGGGGTTTTGACTCCGGCCGTATCGAGGGTCTTTACATTGTCCTGACGTTCGAGCCAGCTTGCGCCGCCCTCCTCGAAATTTAGAGATCTTACAGTACGCCGGTCACGCCAAGCATGGCGAGCACGACCATGGAAATTTTTACGGCGCAGCCCATGCAGGCCTTTCCGCCTTCCATCGCGAAGGTGTAACGCTTCGTCTTCGTTTGAACGTCAAAGCGAGGGGCCACGAAATGGTGCCCGTCCATGGAGGTTGCGGAGACGACGACGTTGAAAGGACTCCCATTCAACGTGCCCTGAATGAGGCCTTTGGCGGGATCGACCGCCGTGATTTCGATGGCGGCGCGAACGGAGCGGGAAAGACGGTCCAAGCTTTCGACCGTGCCGCCAATGCGCTTACCGGTTTGCTTCAGCACGGCCGAGAAATCTTTACCGTGGGCACGGTGCACGAGCTGCATGCCGAACTCTTTTTCGAGCGGCGCGGCTTTCATCGAAAGGCCACCGACTTGGCCGGTGAGAGTGTGGTTGTCCCAAACGATATCGAGTTGCTGACCTTTGAGTCGGCCCGATTCGCCAGGTTCGTCGGCAACAGAGGGTGCGGTCGCAAGCAGCGCGGTGAATAGCAAGAATCCGAGAGCGTGTTTCATGGTGTGTTCCCCAACGGCCGGAATTGGCCAACTTCGATAATGATTCTCATTATTGAAGTTGAGGGGAGTCGTCAAGGCGTGCTTTGTAATCGAAAGCCAAGTCGCCTAATTTAGGGTCTCGCCGTGAACTTTTCTGATTGGCTAAATCCTTTTCTGTCGCCGCCAGATTCTCCTTCTTGGAGGCTCGCTCCCTTTCCGGGTGGCGCGGATAGTTATGGCGAAAGCTATCGTTACGACGAGGTTTGGCCCTGGCCTACGGAAGCTTTGGAAGCTCAGAGCGAGGCGGTCGGCCGCTCTGGCGGAGTGCTGCTCGATTTGGGAGGCGGAACGGGAAACGTGGCCCGGGCTATGGTGAAGCGCGGTCACCGGGTTACGCTCGTCGATCGCTCGGAGCGGATGCTCGCGAGCGCCCGGGAGAAGAAGGCGGCGCTTACGCCCGAAGAGCAGAGCCGCTTCGCCATTGAAAAAGCCGATCTCGCCACCTTGGAAAGGTCGGACACCTTTCCGTGTATATTCGCTGTGGGATGCCCGACTACTTTTCTCGAAAGCGAAGGGGAGATTTTACGTTTTCTCCGCAAGGTCCATGGCTGGCTCGAGCCCGGCGGCTATTTCTATCTGGATTTTTTCAGCCTCCGCCATTGGGAGGCGTTCCCCGGATGGAAAGCGGCGAAGTGGCAGCCTTGGTTCGAAAAACAGACCACGAAGGGCCCCGTGCGGGCGTGGGTGAAAACTTATTCCGAGGCGGAAGCGGATAGAGTCGTCTTCGAGTACTCGATGAGCACGCGGCGTTGGCCAATTCGGTTTTTTCACGACCTAGATCGAGTTTGTTTGTTTCCCGAAGCGAAATGGCGCGAGTTTCTGTCGTCCTCCGGCTTTACGGTGCACAAACAATTCGGAATTTGGGAACACGAGAGCTACCCCGACGAACTCCCCATTGGAAATGATATCAATCTCATCACGCTGAAGGCTCAGCGAGCCAGCTGAAGCTCAGTACCGGCTCCGAGACGCCCGAGGAAACCGACGATCTGGACTTCTCAACCGACGCCCGGCCCGCTCGTCAGAGCCCCTTTCGGAAGCTGGCGCTACCACGTCACGGCCATAGTCAAAGCTCTTGGGCCCGAAGGATGGTGGGCGATCGATACGAATTATACGGAGGCGCTTCCGTACAAAACTTGGATTCAAAACATGCAGAACGTCTACGATCCCGATGGCAATGCGCTGCTGTTTGCGACTACGCCAAAACGGATCGGGCCGGATCCGAACTCGAAGTACTCACCGGAAGCGTTCTTCCTCCCGGAGTACAACGGCTACTTTCACGACTTACTCCAGATGTATCAGGGGCGATATCCGCCTCGCGGATTCTTCGGCCCCCAGAGCAGCTCCTACTAACCACCAAAAGGGACCGGCGCATTGGAGGCCTTCAGAGAAGCCAGGGCTTTCTCCGAAGAAAAAGCCTGGCTTCTCTGAAGCCGTACCCCCATTAAGCTGTCGCCACTAACCCTTCTGGCAACGTGGGAAGCCACTCGTGAAAG
>JAYUGC010000158.1:0-9817 GCA_043767805.1 Pseudomonadota bacterium
TGCAAACTTCGTTAGGCGAGCTTCCGTGGTGGAGAGTGCCGACAGTTAAGTGGCGCCCTGTGCCGCTCTGGATCACGGCCCTCCTTTTCGCCGGACTGCACAAGGGCGAATGGTTTGCCGCGTTTTTTTGGTTTTTCTGGGTGAGTTTTTTCTTAAGCCGCACCAAGAGCCTTTGGGACGCGGTTCTCATTCACGCCGGAACCAATTTTGGCTTATTAGGACTGGTCTTTGGCTTGAAGGAGGCAGGATGGGATTTCTCCCGCCTTTTGTGAGCTTGATCCTCTCACACCGGTAGCACCGTCGGTTTTCGTACGGCCGTGAGCCGTTACGCCGAGAAAGCGCCCACCATCGCCGTTTTCGTCAACCGAGCGGGAGCGTCCCCATGGGATATCGTCGACAAATTTACCGACCTCTTCCTTTTTAACGGTAGGTATCCTTAGAATTCGCAGCTGGGACCGCTACAATAAATTTTTCTTTTGCTCTCTACGGGAGTATTTATAAGGAGAGGAAGGTATGGGGCTCACTTTGTTAAAGAGGCGTCCGCTGGAAATTCTCTCCGTCGAGGATAATCCCGCCGACGTTTATCTCATCAAACAATTTCTCTGCGGCACCGAAGCGAATTGTAATCTTACTTTCGTAAACGATGGCGAGCAGGCGCTCGATTACCTGTATCAGCGCGGAAAGTACGTCGGCGCGAGACGGCCGGACTTGATTCTCCTGGACTTGAATCTTCCACGGCTCGACGGAAAAGAAGTGCTCAAACAGATCAAAGCGGACGCCGATCTTCAGATCATTCCCACTTTGATCCTCACGAGCTCGAAGGCGGAGGTGGACATTCAGGCAACGTATAAAGACGCCGCGAACTGCTACTACGTAAAGCCCGCGGATCTTGCTAAATTCGTCGAGGTCATGGGCGTGATTCGCGTGGCGTGGATTCAGTCCGCTCGCTTTCCCGCCGACGACATGGCGGCTTAGGAATTAGCCCAGAGCGCTCTTCAAATCGGCTTCGTTGGCTTTCGCCCAGGCCGCGATTTCGGTGACGATGTCTTTGAGGCTGCGCTTCGGCTTCCATCCGAACTCTTTTTGCGCCTTGGTGGAATCGATGACCAGGTAAGGCAAGTCCGCGCCGTGAGTTTCCGCTTGAGAGGCGATCGGAACGTCTCGCCCGGTCACTTCCCGGCAAAGGGCAGTGAGCTCCTGAAGCGAAATGGAATTGGGCATTCCACCGGCGGCGTTATAGAGCGCGGCGTTAGGAAGGTGTTTCGCGACAATCTGACTTTCCATCAGAGCAAAGAGATCGGCGGGATGGAGCAAGTCGCGCACCTGCTTACCCGTGCCACCGTAGCCTTGATACTTGAGAGGCCGCTGAAAGAGATGATGGAAGACCCAGAGGGAGAAAACTCCCTGATCCGTCTTTCCGAACTGCCCCGGCCCGCAAAGCACGCCGCAGCGGTTAATGATCGCTTTCATGCCGTACGTATCGGCGTACTCCTGAACGAACATCTCAGAGGCCAGCTTCGAAGCGCCGTAAAGGCTTCGCGCTCCCGCCGTCGAAAAATTCTCAGTTACGCCGCCGTGGAGAAGGCCGTCGGCGGCCGACGTGGTCTCGCATTGCAAGCGCGTGGGCATCTCTTTCAGCGCAAGCTTGCGAAGCGGCTCCATCGAGTAAACCCGCGACGTGGAGAGAAAGAGAAAGAGGCCGCAGCGCTCCCGGGAGAAAGCGAGAGCGTTCAACGTGCCTCCGAGATTGGTCTCGATGACGTAATCGGGCGAGCCGTTTAATCCCGCGAGCACGCTGGGCTCGGCCGAAGCGTCGACGAAAACGTCGAAGTTACCTTCGAGAGAGGTGAGATCGGAGCGGGTTCTCACGTCGCCGTGAAAAAATTTGATTCCCGCTTTCTTGAAAACCTGAAGATTGAGCTCCGACCCTCGGCGGCGGAGATTGTCCAAGACCACTATTTCGCCGTCGGGCCACTTCTGTTTGAAGGCCTTGGCCAGAAAACTACCGACGAAGCCGGCTCCTCCCGATATCAGAACTCGCATAGTCTTTAGTCCTCTCCTCGCGGTTTGGTACCCAACTATTCTACTTCACCCCTGGGATTTAGAGGAGCTTAGCCTTTCAGCACGATCATGCCGAAACGAAGGCAGTGCTCGAGCCAGAGATGACCGGAACTTCTTGATGGAGGCCCAGCAGACCGATGAGACGGTTACCGTCGAAAGCTCCCAGGCGAAGTTCCTAGGGATCCAGCAGGGCTCGTTCCCAGTTGGCGCGAACGGCGTCCACCGCGAAAATCCGCACTTCCATTTGCAGGGTAAAGTTCGTCTCGCTCGCCACGAGCTTTTGAAACTCCGGGAATAGCTCTGCGTCCTTGCCGCCGAGCAAACGAAGGACGTCTTCTTTTCCCGGCCAGAGCGGGAAAGACCGGGGTTCCCCCGTCGCCATGGGACCTACAGCCTACGGCTTGGGCCGCGACGAGGGTTGGTCGGCTTCTTCGCCGGCTGATCGCCGTACGCGATCTTGTGTCCTTCGAAGTCCGTCGGAGTCAGGTAATTGTACGCATGGCCCACTCGCCCGTAGCGGCCGGTGCGGCCGATGCGGTGGATGTAGTCTTCCTTGCTGAAGGGCATGTCGTAGTTGATGACGTACTCGATATCGTCGACATCGATGCCACGTCCCGCGAGATCGGTCGCGATCATGATGCGCTTCTCACCGGTACGGAACGCTTCGAGCGCTTTTTTCCGCTCGGTGGGAGTGCAGTCGCCGTGGAGGCGCACGATTTCAAACTTTCTCTGTTCGAGCACGTTGGCGAGCCAATCGGTGCCGCGCTTGGTATTGGTGAATACCAAAGTCTTGCCGGTAATTTCGGCGAGATGCTTGAAGAGGAGCTCGGTCTTTCTGAGCTCCGGCGTCTCGAAAGTTTCCTGCACGATTTTCGCGATGGGCTCTTCGACCTGACCGATGGTCACCTTCACGGGATCGCGCTGGTGCATATCGGCCAAGCGGCGGATGCTCGTCGGCATGGTCGCCGAGAACATCAAGGTCTGACGTTCTTTCGGGATGTGCTGCAAAATTTCGACAAGCTGCGGGTAGAAACCCATGTCGAGGATGCGATCGACTTCGTCCAAAACGAGGAGCGACACGCGCTGAAGGCGCAGGCCCTGGCCTACGTGATCGATGAGCCGGCCGGGAGTCGCGACGATGTAGTTCGGCCGCTCCATGAACTCTTCCTTTTGGCGACGAAAAGACTCGCCGCCGAGAACCAAAATGCCGGTGACGCCGGACGCTTCGCCCATGGTCTTTAAAACCAGGTGAATCTGCGTCGCGAGCTCGCGAGTGGGCGCCAAAATCAGCGCCCGTTTTTGCGGGTCCGCGATGAGCGCGCAAAGCAGCGGAATGCCGAAGGCTCCCGTTTTGCCGGTGCCGGTCTGGGCGACGCCGAGAACGTCTTTGCCTTCCATGGCGAGCGGAATCGCGGAAACTTGGATGGGAGTGGGAACCTCGAACCCCATGCTCTTGAGCGAGTCTTGAAGGGACTGGGGGAGCTTCAGATCTGTAAATCGACTAAACGTTTCTTCCATAAAAAGGGGGAGCCGGGATCGCCCGGCTCCCTCAAAAAACTACTTTCCTATACGTGGGGCGCTCATCAAAGCGACCCGTGAAGCATTGGCCTAGTACCGGTCGTGCCGGTCGCCGCCAAAGCCACCGCGATCGCCGCGGCTTCCAAATCCACCACCCGCGCCGTATCCACCACCACCGCCCGTGCGGGGTTCTTGGGGACGCGCTTCGTTGACCGTAAGAGCTCTGCCTTCCATCGGCTGGCCATTGAACTTTTCAATGGCTTCGGTCGCTTCGTCTTCCGACGACATTTCCACGAAGCCGAAGCCGCGCGAACGGCCGGTTTCCCGGTCGTTGACGATGCGAACGGATTCGACGGTTCCGGCCTGAGAAAAAAATTCGGTGAGGCTGGTATCCGTGGCCGAAAAAGGAAGATTTCCTACGTATAACTTCTTACCCATTAGCTGACTCCTCTAAAACGGGTTGTCGTGCCGACCTTAGATTAACTTTGAGCACCCGCTCAGAGATCCCAACTACAATCGACAAGCCGTACCGATATACCAAATCAAACTTCAATTACTAGAAAATTCTCCCCTCAAAGCGCGGCGCGTCAATGTAACCCGTTGGAATCCTTGGATTTTGCGCGTCGACCCCAAGCGCCAAAGGTACGTTAATTAACTGAAATGATAAAGAATTTAGCGACCCCAAGGGGGAAGGAGCCTGAACCTTAGACCGACCACTTCTCACGAGGCGGACAGTTGGTGCCGAGCTGATCCCGCAATGCCAAGAAGGCCTTCGCGGTGAGCTTCACGTCGCCGATGGAACGGTGCCGGTCGCCCGGGTTCACGGTGAGCCCCAGGCGCTCGCAAATCTTATCGAGGTTGTGGCGGTTCTCCGCGGGGAAAGCCCGGCGGGAGAAATGGATGGTGTCGTAAACTTCCATGTCTTTTTTGATATTCCATTGCACGAGGTACTTCATCAAAAAGGACATATCGAACTTGGCGTTCTGGGCGACGAGCCAAGCCGAGCCAATGTAATCGAGAAATTTGGGAAGCACCTGATCCAGAGTGGGCGAGCCGGCCACCATTTCGTTGGTGATTCCGTTCACGCGGCTAGCCTCTACGGGGATGACCCGCTTCGGGTTCACGAGGGTGTGAAAGACGTTCTCCTCGTCGATCTGATTGCCAAAAATCTTCATGGCGCCAATCTCGATGATCTCGTCTCCGGCCCAGGGAGAGAGTCCTGTGGTCTCCAAATCGAAAACCACATATTCGTCTATATCAAGCATGAGCTGCATCATTCCGGACCCCATTTTTTTAGAAGCTCTAAGGATTAATGACCCGGGCAAATCCGGTCAAGTCTTCCCTGGTCTGGTTAAGGGAGCACGCCCTTCAAAGTCGAGGTTGCCATTTGCCGCGGGGAGTATAAAACGCCTTAGTCTTCCCATTCATTCTCGGGGGCTTGGGCCAATGTTGCAGGACTCACACTATCTAAAGCGCACCTTCCGCCTCTCGGAGAAGGAGCACAAGTACGGCGATAATGTCCATCTGGTGGATGACCCCTATCTTTTCGCGACGCTTGCGAAGCTAGGCCGGCCCGACACCAAGCAGCCCATGATCAACTCGCTGCTGAATACTCTCTACCGGGAGATGGTGAAATACGTCGTCAACACGGAGTTTCCTCTCGTCGAGACGACGCTCGAGACGAGAATGGCCGGCATGCACCCCGAGGGGTTTTTCCGCGGGCTCACCGTAGATCCGACCACTGAGGTCGTCTGCGTGAACCTCGCGCGCGCGGGTACGGTGCCGTCGCAAATTTGCTTCGATTCCTTCAACTACATCTTGAACCCCGATGGCGTACGCCAAGATCACATCTCGATCAACCGTAAGACGGACGAGAACAACTGCGTGGTCGGCACGAACTTGGGCGGCGTGAAAATCGGGGGCGACGTCAAAAACCGCTTCGTGATCATTCCCGATCCGATGGGCGCGACGGGCTCGACTCTTGATTCCGCCATGGAGATTTACCGGGCGCGCGGCCCCGCCGCTCGCTACATCGCCATCCACCTGATTCTGACCCCTGAGTACTTGAAGCTCGCGAAACAGAAATTCCCCGAGGTCAAAATCTTCGCCATTCGGCTCGACCGGGGCCTCAGCTCACCCGAGGTCCTCGCTTCGGTGCCTGGCACCTTTTGGGACAAGGAAAAAGGCCTCAACGCGAACCAGTACATCGTACCGGGCGCGGGCGGCATCGGCGAAGTGATAAACAACGCCTATGTTTAGTATCTTCTTTCTGGTTGGATTCGCCTTGCTACTGGGCATAGGCCTCGCCATTTTCGTGACCCGAACTTCGCCTCAGCTCGCCGAGCCCATGATCGCAGCGGAGGAAGACTTCGACCAGGACCCGAAGGACGCTCCTCCCCTCGAGTTCGAGGATCTCTATAAAATCGCGGAGAAGCTCCTTGCCGAGAACAAGCTCGTCATCAAAGACCGCGAGATTCAGGACGAGAACGAGATCTACTGGGTCGCCGAGAGTAAGAACGAGTTTTTCTACGGGAATTACGTGGTCGGCTTCTTCCGCACGACCCCAAAAACGCCTCTGGTTGGGCTCGGCAAAATTTTGGAATTTAAAGACTTTATCAAAGGCGCCGGCAGTACGAAGGGTCTATTCTTTACCACAGGATATTTCTCCCGTGATGTCCTCCAGCCCCTTGAGGGCCCGAAAGTGTCTCTCTACAATAGACTCAAAGTGTTAAATGAGTTAAAGAAACTCCAAGTTTCTTAACCGCCGGGAAAGCGTAAATGGCCCTTCTTAAAGTCGCCCAAATGGGACATCCGGTCCTTCGGCAGGTTGCCAAACCGGTGCCCGTAAAAGACATCGGCTCCAAAGAGATCCAGCAGCTCATCGAAGACATGGTGGAAACCATGGATGAGTACAACGGACGGGGCCTCGCCGCGCCTCAGATCCACGTGAGCCTTCAGATTCTCGTGATGATCTGGGACTTCGAAGAGAAGAAGAAGCCTTACCTTTTGACCCTCATCAACCCGGTGCTCGAGCCTTTGACCCAGGAGACCTCCACGTTTTGGGAAGGCTGTTTGAGCCTTCCGGGCCTCATCGGCAAGGTCGCCCGGCCGAACCGTCTGCTCGTGAAAGCTTTGGACCGGGACGGTAAACCCGTTCAGTTTATCGCGGAAGGCTTTGCCGCCACCGTCGTTCAGCACGAGACGGATCATCTGCTCGGCAAGCTTTACGTCGATCGCATTACCGACATGTCGCAGTTTGCCTTCGTGAAGGAATACCAAAAATTCCTCTCGTCTCCGGATGATGGAGACGTGGAATCCCCCGAGTAGCGTGGCCTTATGAAGCGAGACACGGAATCCCGCATGAGAAAAGCAAAGAAAGTCGCCCGCAAGGAACCTTCCTCGAAAGTCGATTACGAGGCGGTTCACAAAATCGTCGACCGCGCTTTTTTCATGGCGCTCCGGATGATCGACATCGCGAATCACGAGCGCGGCGACATCGAGCGCGGCGAGCCCAAAGTCGGCGGGCATCCCGCCGCTTGCGGCTCTTCGAAGCACATTCTCGGCGCCATTCACATGGTCTGCCGCCAGCCCGAAGATTACTTCGCCTGTAAGCCGCACATCTCGCCCATGGATCACGCCTTCAATTTCATGCTCCACAATTTCCGGGACGCCGAAGGCAAGCCCATGGAGCTTGCCGAGCGTAAGACGGCCATGCGCCATCTGCGCCATTATTCTCCCGAGGGAGAGCCCGTTTTCCAGTCGTATCATGCGGAAGCGGACCCCGATTCTTACCGCTACTTTCCGTCGGGCTCCGTCGGCATTCCGCCGGTCGCAGCGCTCTACACGGCTTTGGGTTACGAGTTCGCTAAAGATCACGGCTTTGATATCGACGAGGAACCGTTCTTCTGGTGCCTCATGGGCGATTCCGAGTTCCGCGAAGGCTCGCTCATGGAGGCCATGCCGGATGCGGGCGAACGCCAGCTCGGCCGTGTAATCTGGATCGTCGACTACAACCGCCAGAACCTGGACGGCATCCGCATTTACAACGAGACCGCGTTCCGCGGCTCGGACGCCGAGCGCATCGCCGCCATGGCGCGCGCGAACGGCTGGGACGCCGAGATTTTAAAGCACGGGAAACTGCGCGAGAAACTTTTTAAGACAGCCGGTGGAAACGAGTTCAAGCGCGTCCTCGACGAAGGCATGACGGAGTTCGAGTTCCAGGGCCTGCTCCAAACGAACGACGCAAAGACCATCCGCGAGCACTTGAGCCACAAGTCGGACAAACTCAAAAAATGGCTCAAAAACCTCGACGACAAAACGCTCGTGGCGGCCTTTCTCGATTTGGGCGGCCATTGCATTCAGACGCTGGTCGAAGCGTTCGAGCGCGCGAAAAAAGATCCCTCGCGCCCGTCGATGATCGTACCCTATACCATCAAGGGCCATGGCCTCCGCTGTCAGGCGATGTCGGGCAATCATTCCGCCCTTCCGGAGCCCGAAGAGCTAAAGGAAATGGCAACGGGCCTCGGCGCAGATTTCGACGATCCGTTCGCCGATCTCGACGAAGATACGAAGGAAGGCCATTTGCTCGTCGAGCGCCGGAGCGAGCTCATTCCCGGCATCGAGAAGATTCTTTTCGAGAAGGAGGAGCGCCAGAACAAATACGTCGCTGAAGCGCGCGCCATCCAGTGGCCCGTCGATTTCGACATCACCGCCTTGAAGCTCAGCCCTCAGGCCCATACTCAGTGGATGTGGGGACAGGTCGCGGCAAAGCTCGATCGCTTGGCGCGCGGCACGGAAGAAGAGCACGCGAAGATGAGCCCCACCGATCAGGCGTGGGCGAAGGTCGCTAAGTTCTTCATGACCATGGCCCCCGACGTCGGTAGCTCTACCAATACGAGCCCCAACATGAACGGGAAGCTCTACGGCGACATCGGCCAGGAAGATTTCGAGGCCCTCTTCGGCACCAAAGACAAGAAAGCGCCGGACGTCGTCCCTCACACTAGCCAACGCACGGGTCACATTCGCTTTGAGATCGCTGAAGGCAACTGCATGTCGGCGGCCGGCGCCATCGGAAAGTTCAGCTACTGGCTAGGCATCCCGTTCTACCCGTCGATGACGATTTACGATTTTTTTATCAAACGCGCGCTCGATCAGTATTACTACAACATGTACTGGCACTCGGAGTTCGCTTGTATCGGCACCCCGTCGGGTGTGACTCTCGCGCCGGAAGGCGCGCAGCATTCCTGGAAGTCGGACATTCAGATGCCGAACTCCGTCACCTGGGAACCGTGCTTTGCGAGAGAACTCGAGTGGATTCTCGCCGATACTTTGCGGCGGCACTTCACCCGCGACCACGAAGGCCGGGAAGCGGCGCTCATTCGCGGCGTGACCAAGGGCTTGCCGCAGAAAGAGCTCGCCGGCCGCTTGAAGCTTCAGCCGCGCTTTGAAGGCGTGGAAGAGGCCGAGATGCTGGAAACGATCCGCAAAGATGTTTTGGAGGGCGGCTACGTTCTCATCGACCACCGAGGCAAAGAAGACTACACGCCCGGCGATAACGTCGTGCATCTCTTCTCCATGGGCGCCCTGACCTTGGAAGCCATCCGGGCGTCGGACAAGCTTTTAGAGCAAGGCATCTACGCGAACGTTTTAGTGGTCACCAGCCCCGATCTGCTGCTCGGTAACTTCGCCGAAGCAAACGGCTACCGCCACCTGAAGGAAACTTTGGGCGTGTCGGGAGATTTCGTTCTGACGAAAGCGGGTAACGAAGGCGAATGGCTGTCGCTCCAGGGCGCGCGCGTACCGATCGTCTCCGTTCATGACGGCGAGCCGGGACTCCTCGATAACTTAGGCTCGGTGATTGGCGTGCGCCAAAAAGCTTTGGCGATTCGTAAGACGTCGAAGTCGGGTACGACGGCCGCGATTTTTCACCTGCACGGCATCGATGCCGAAGGCATCGTGAAGGCGGCGGACGAAATCTTGAAGGACACGGCCAACGAGAAGATCGTCGTGAGCCCGTCCCTCGCTCACAAGCTCTCGGAATAAGGCCGGGGAACAGAATTAGAATGAGATCGAGAATGAGAATGAGCGTCGGACCGTCCGAGACTCATTCTCATTCTCGATCTCATTCTAATTCTGTTCGGAACCATTCAGTAAAAAAGGTGCGCGCCTACGGCGCGAGCATCTGACGGTTTAAGCCTTGGCACAGTCCAACACGCCGTCCCGATCCTTTTTTTCGGAA
>JAYUGC010000159.1:0-24037 GCA_043767805.1 Pseudomonadota bacterium
AACCGCCGTCGTCAGGGTGAGAAAAACACCCCGCAGGGTGCCGTCGCTTAGGTGAGAATTTCAGGCTCTAAAGTGCCGTCGGGTGGGTGAGACGGAACAATCGCGACGAAGCTTTACTGTGACTCCCTGCTTAACGAGGACCCCTGTGCCATTCGCTGGATGTACCACGACACCAAAGACCTTGCGGGTGAGGAAAGTATCTGTGAGGTCGTGATGGAGTGGAACGGCGAACGCTACGCTAAACCAAAGTGGAGCTGCCGGCGCGTGTTCGCGGACGGCCAGGCCTTAACTCCTTCTTAAGCCGTAACCAAACGAGTAATCGGAGGGCTCGGGGTTTATGGCCCCGGGCCCGGCCGCTTACACGGAGGACCTATGTTTTATCCCGAACCTAGACCATAAGCCATTTCCGAGCGCGTGCATTCCGGCCCCACTTAAGAAGGAAGGTAAATAATGTCTCTCTTTTATCCCGATTCTCCGAAAACTGACCCTAAGCAAGACGACGCCTCAGTACGTGGCGCCATTGTGACGATATTCACGCTACTTGTCGTGCTGGGTGCCAACAAACTCCCCCGACTGGAGTGGTGGTACTTCAAGTATTTCCAGGAACTATACCTCGGCGGCTACGCCTTTATTGCGATCTTCATCGTGGCGACCATCTGGTTCATCAAGAAAAAGACGAGGCCACTCATCGACCGGATCCATATCCTAGATGAGGTTGGTCGCTCGCGGGATTCAATCCTGGTCGGAGCCACAGCCGACGGGGTGAAACTATATCTCTCGGAAGATGATCGGACAGGTCATATTCAGGTCCTCGGAGCGACTGGACGCGGGAAAACTGAGAGCGTCATCATTGCTTGGATGTGCCGCGACATCCTAGCTGGAAGAGACGTCATCCTTATCGATGGTAAAGGCGATCCTGACATCCTGGAAGCAATTAGGATCGTAGCCGAGAAGAGTTCTTTCCACCCAGAGGTGAAGGTCTTTGACCTTGGAAACTTGAGTCAGTCCTGCGCTACGAATCCCCTCCGGTATGGATCCGCCCAACAGATCACGGACCGGCTCTTCACGGCGTTCGAGTTCCAAGATCCGTATTACCGGGCGGTTCAGTACGATATTGCGGGAAGTATCGTTCAGCTCGTCTTGGAGGCGGACGAAACAGTCACCTTCAAGCGGCTCTATGAGCTTTTGACCTGTGACACCGCCCTCGGGAAGGCCATCGCTGAAATCAAAAACGATGCCCTAAAGATAAAGGTCACTAAGTTCCTTTCAACGCCCATCAGGAGCCGGGAGGAGAAACTCTCTGGGCTTCTAAGCCAAATCGCTCCCTTTGCAGTCGGTGAGGTAGCTGAAATCGTCAACGGACCAACCGCCGATAGGCCGGAGGAATGCGCAATTTCCGATCTCGTCCTTAAAAACTCTAGACCGGGTGGTTTACGGGATCAGCATGTGTTTGTCGTTCTCCTGCCGACGCTGAAATACCAACAGCTTGGCCACCAGCTAGGAAAGCTACTCCTCCAGGAACTCGGATGGGCCATTGGGGAAAGATCCAGTCGGAGTGGGAAAAATGCCCCGTTCTTGCCGGTTTTTCTCGATGAGTTCGCGGCCTTCGTCTATGAGGGCTTCACCAGTATTCTCAACAAAGCGCGCACAAGCCGTGTGGCACTTCACTTGTCCCATCAAAGCCTCGGTGATCTCGCAGTTGTATCACCGGAATTTGCGCAGGTGGTCACTACCAACACCAACGTGAAGTGCATTTTGGGGCTAAACGATCCTGAGAGTGCCGACTTCATGGCGCGCCACTTGGGAACCGAGACCGCAGAAAAAATCACGGAGCAGGCTGAACAGGGCGGCATGTGGGCCACTCGCCAAAAGACGGGAAGCGTCTCGGTGCGGGAGGTGGAAGCCTACAAGATCCATCCCAACCTATTAAAGAACTACACGCACGGCAAAGGGGTGCTGCACTTGCCCACGCGCCGTGGAAACGTCACCGAGGAAATCCAGTTCCAACGTGTTTCGAGGGGTGAGGTTTATGGAAATGAGTGAAGGGCCGTTGAAAGTAAGGCTCACCAGAAGAGACGGATCCATCCTGGAAGATTGCTACCGGCAAACTGTCCTGAGCTTTACTCAAATGCGAGAAAGGCACTTTCCGGGTAAAGCCGTTACCACGGTATCTAATCGGCTGGGGCAGCTCTGCCGGGGAGGGTATCTAAAAAGAACCAGGGTAACTTTGCCGGGCTACGGTGGCGCGGGTGAGGTCGGGGTGGTCTACCAGGTAACAAAGCTCACGCTTGGTTGTCTCCAGCGCCGCCATCCCGATGAAGTGATCTCAAGGCAAGTAGTCCCCCTCAACCTGAATCAGCTAGGCCATGATCTGCGACTCAGCGACACCATATCGGCATTGAGAAAGCGCTTTTCCAGTCACCAGATTATCCATGGGACGCATTTTCATAGGGCCAATCCCGGAGAAAAAAAGCACCCGGACGCGATCCTTGTGGACTCGGGAGACGAGCAAATCGCCGTGGAGCTGGAGCTGACCGCAAAATCTGAGAACCGCTACCGAGCCATTGTTCTCGAGTACCGGCTCCATTCTCGGTTTGGGAAAGTGCTGTACGTCGTGTTGGGCCGGGCCATTTCACAAAAAATCCAGTACCAGATTACTCAATCAAGAAGCCTTCCGGGCCTGCCAGCGATCCCAACTGGGAAGTTCTATTTCACCACCCTTCGAGACCTACTACGCAGTCCTCTGCAAGCTCCCATCACAAATGGCCGCGACCTTTTGGTCGTGTCCTAACCTGTAAAGTCCAAGAAAGTGAGAAAAACATGGTGACCCTACGTGACAAACTAGGCGGACGCGAAAACGTGCTGTGGCTTTTATATAAATTCGTCAGGCCGAGTACCTGGGTGATCGTCATAGGAGCTATTCGCTTCTGGAAGTTCGCGCAATACGGCACCCTGATGTACCCAGAGCTGAAACCAGGCAAGATGAGCATCCCTGCGGCCTTCGAGCTATTTGCGAAACAAAGCATCGAGCCGCTCTTTCTGTGGCTGCTACTCTTCCTGTTTCTGGAAGCACTCGTCGTTAGGCCGGCTTACGAGAAATACGTCATCGCCAACGAGGACTAGACCCAAAAGTCACCCCCGAATGAGGTTTTGGGGGGACTTTTGGACTTTGCCTATCAGGATCCAGAGATAACTACTCGTAAGCATTCCCGCCCCCCAATCCGCGGTAGTTGTGGTTCCGGGCTCTTCGCTCGCTGACCTCACTCCCTCTACGATGGATTGAGGTCAGCGAGACACCCTACACCACAACACCAAGGACAGGGGGGCGGGAAGGAACGAGGTAAGGGAAAAAGGTTCATAAAAAATTACAAAAACAAAAAATCTCAATGGGGAAAGACATGGAAAAATCGAAATCGACAACCGGCACTAAATCGAAGCTCAAGAAAGTCACCATTACGGAGGAGGCTGAGAAGGCACTGGATCGAATGCACAGCTCGATTAACCAGGGGAACAACGGAGGGAAGGTTAGCAGAATCGATCTACTCTCCTGGGCGATACTTCATTTTGAAAAGAATTCCTTTTCCGAGACCATTGAGGACATTCGCCGTGCGCACTTCGACCGCCTCGCCTATCTGGGATCGGTCTATGACCAACTAAAAAAAGCACAACGTGATGGCACTATTGAACCGGACCTCGCGGAACTTTTGGCCCCTCTTTCATCTACGACGGTCCGAGAAGGCAATTAGGCAGGTACTTTTTTCGCGCTGCTCAAGGCTGCTCCATTGCTATTTCATGTCCTGTCTCTAAGTAATTCAGGAGCCCCTTTGAAAACATTTGAATCTACTTCCGTCCCGGAAAATATCCGGAGTGAAGGCCTTTCCACGCCCCTCGTCTGTACTATTACGCAACTCGCCACCACTCTCCAGGTCCCTGTAAAAACGATCTATTACTGGGTTCACCGAAAACAGATTCCCTTCGTCAAAATGGGCCGGCACCTGCGTTTCAATCCAACGGATGTTCTGGGCGCCTTCGTGGCAAAGACTGCGGGAGAAGGGACTCCTTGCTTCGGGGATCGGCCCATATTAAAAGATCCAGGACGTAGGTCTTTGAAAATTAGGAACGCAAATCCTGCTCAAACCAAGGAGTAGGAAATGCCAATATACATAAGAGGAAATAGCTTCCAGGTGAAGCTACTGGATGCGAATGGCTTCTGGATTACGAAGACGTTCCGGTCGAGGCGGGATGCCGAGCTTTTCGAGGCTCGAACCAAAGTGCAAAGGCTTGGTGGAGAATCGGTTCAGGGCTCAGGCCAACAACCCACGCTCGATACTTATTTCGAACAATGGTTTGAAACCGTAAGACACCAAGCTTCCGACGGATGGCGCAGTACCCAGAAGCAACTGTATCAGCACTATGTCTCCCCCTTTCTGGGAGATAAGAGACTGCAGAAAATAACACCGCCTATGGTCTCTCACGTTCTTAACCGCATGAGAGAGAAGGGCATGTCCGATCAGCTCCAATTACACGTCTATGCGCTTCTGAAGAAGATGATGCGAGACGCGATGGAACTGTTCATGATCCTGCCTCACAATCCAGTGCTTCGAACGATGCGGCCCAAGGTTCCTACGAAAGAGGCAAGGCATCTTGCCATCGATGAGTTGAAGAAACTGATGACTCATGTGGTGGGGAAGCCTTACGGGGTCGCGGTTTGGCTCCAGGCCTTCCTGGGCCTTCGGGTAGGAGAACTGCAGGCCCTAACTTGGGGCAATGTGGATCTCAACGAGGGAGTCATTCGAATCTGCCGGAACTACATCCGGCAGGAAAAGAAGTTCCGCGATTACCCGAAGGGGAGAAAGCAGCATAGCCACAAGGTTCCTCCAGAACTCCTCGCTCTCCTGAAGAGGGAGAGGGAAGTCTCTAGGAACGAATTTGTGGTTTCTGATCCTGACGGGGCGATCCTTAGATACGAGTCCTACAACCGGGCTCTGGGGGCCTATTGCGAGGAGCTTAAAATCTCCTTCATCGGGACCCACGGTCTGAGGCACTCGACGGCGGAACTCTACCTAGCGAATGGTGCGACCTCGGATGACCTGAGAAGGTTGTTCGCGCATTCGTCGTCTCGGGTGACTGAGAGGTACATCCATAACAAGGGAACGCGGTTGGAGGAGATCTCGGGGAGCATGAGGCTCTTTGATAAGTCGCCACCACCGCACGCTGAACCGACTACTACCGATGATGACCGATTGGAACTTTCCCAAAGTTTCCCAAATAACGCGGTTGCGAAGGTGATTTCGATTCAACGAAGGAGGTTAAGTTAATGAAATAGAAAGAGGAAAATTGGAGCGGGAGACGAGGTTCGAACTCGCTACCCTCAGCTTGGAAGGCTGATGCTCTAGCCAAATGAGCTACTCCCGCATCCTAGAACAATCGCAAATTTTTGTGGCCCTTAACTTCGACGGGTCCCGCACCAGCCAGGGCTGATGGCACGTTAGATGCGGTCGCTACGCTCCCTTAGGCCAAATGAGCTACTCCCGCATCCTAGGACAAAAGCCAAGAGACCCGAATACTTAGCATGAGACCCTAAAATCCGTCTACTTAGTTTTTTTGCCCGCCGAGATGGGGCTGGGGGCCTCCCGGAAATAGCGGGATTACTTAGGCTCTCTCTCGAGCCTTCCTTGAGGACTAATCATTGATCACATCTTTTTCACCCGCGCTCATGGTGGTTTAGCGCCGTCCATTGACGTTTCAACAATGCGGGAAAGAACAATGACTCCGGAGAATTGTCGCCCCATGTGACGAATGATTAGCGCCAGCGAACGCGCCCAAATATCAAACGGAGAGTGCCGGGTCAAAGCGGTCAAAGCGGTCAAAGCGGTCAAAGCAGAGAAAATAATGCCCATAATTCCTTGAGCTTGGCTAAAACGTACCAGGTATCGAGATATCTTTTTGTCGGGAGGAACCCTTGGAGCGGTGAGTCTATTGAATGGCCTTGTCGCAAATCTCCTGGAAGGCCCGCGCGAAAGAGCGCAGCAGGACATCGTCTTTCTTTTGGCCGTGGCACGCGAGCCAAACGCGGTACTTCCAGTAGCCGCCTTTGGGACCCAGAACTCGGATGGATTTCTCCCGAATCTCCCGGGCCACGTAGAGCAGAGGCAGAAAGGCCATGCCCACTTCATCGATGACGGAGCGAACTAGCGACGCCATGACGTCACTCTCAAAGACCACGCGGCCTTTGAGAGAGTTCTCTTCGAAAAAATTATCGATCTCGGCCCGAAGCTTGAATCTGGAAGAAGGCATCAGCCACTGCGCGTCCTCTCCTCCGACGATCTCTTTAACGGCCGCTCCCGCTTTTAACTTTCCGGTATTAGACCGCGTCACCCAGTTGCTGGAACAGGTCAGTGCCACGGGAACTTCGGCGCGGGTCAAATTCTCGAGCTCGGGTTCCGTCATGGCGAAAGGCGTGACCACGGCGTCGAGCTCGTGAAAGCGCAAGCGCTCGACCAGCTGCACGTGCGTCCCGGAAACGACCGTCACCTTCGGACGCTGCGCCAAACCATGTTTCTTGAGGAACAAGCTGACCACTTCCACTACGAAGGGCCGATCCACTTCGTCCGAGACGCCGATGTGAATGCGCCTCGCCGCGGAAGGAATGCGCTTCGAAAGAAGCGCTCCGAGCTCCTCGGATAACTCGAACATCTTCGTACAAAGCCCATAAACGAGTGAGCCCGTGTCGGTCAGAACGTTGTTTCTCCCCACTCGGCGAAACAGTCTTACGTCGAGAGCCTCCTCCAAAACTTTTAGCTGGCTGCTCAAGGAAGGCTGGCTGATCTTCAGCCGGTCCGCCGCGAGCTTAACGCCGCCGGACTTCGCCGTAACGTAGAAGTAATACAAGTGGTTGAAGTTATACATAGCTATTACCTATATAACACATGATTTTTATATATTTTTATTATGTTACCGAACGCGCCAGTATGAATGGGAAGGGACAATAAAAATGAATAAAGCCACCAAAGACGCGTATCTGGACAAGATGAGCGCCCAGCTCGGCGAATGGGGCGCCCGCCTCGCCGTCGTCAAAGCCAAGATCGCTCAAGGCTCCGCCGACGTGCGGATCGATTACCAAAAACAGATTTCGGACTGGCAGAAGAAGGAAGCGAACTTCAAAGCCAAAATGGAAGAATTACGCGCCGCCGGCGCGGAAGGCTACGAAGCCGTCAAAGCTAGCGCGCATACCGCGTGGACGGAGCTAGCTACCATCGTCGACAAATTTGGAGATAAAAAATAATGAAAATCAAAAACGTAATACTGTCTGTCTCGTTCGTGGGTGTTTTACTCGCTGGCTGTAGCCACGGTCCCGTGGTGCAGGATTATGCCACCACGGCTAGTCCCGCCGAGGAGCTGACGAAGCTCAACCTCGACATGGACCTCGCCGTAAAGAATCAGGTGGATGCCCTTTCACCGACGCATTTCAACGAAGCCAGAGGGGCACAGTCCGACGCCAAGAACAGCCTGGAAAAACAACGCGACCCGAAAGACACGCTTCACAAAATCGCGGAGAGCCGGGCCTACCTGAACATGGCCACCAAGGCCTCCGAGCTGTCGCACCAAAACATGGAAGACGTGGTTAGCGCGCGCCTCGCGGCCGTGACCGCAGGAGCACCTGGCTATTTCAAAAGTGATTTTCAGCGCATCGACGGCAACCTCAAGGACGTCACCACGGACCTCGAGAAGAACGATACGGCTAGCGCCGCTCAGCGACGGTCCGAGTTTCAGGCGGCTTACCTAGCCATCGAGCTCAGAGCCATCAAGCACGCCAATCTCGAAGCGGCCCGCAGCGCCGTCACCTTGGCCAAAAAAGAAGGCGCGAGCGAGTATGCTCCCCGAAGCCTGGCCATAGCGGAGAAGAGTCTCCTGGATACGGAAGCCTTCATCACGGCAAACCGTCACGACGCGGCTAACGTATCCACCCGCTCGGCGCAGTCTTTGGCCTCGGCCAATCACGTCCTCAAAATCAACCGCGACTCCAAAGCCGGAAAAAAAGTCTCGTCGGAAGACGCCGCTTTGACTCTCGAGGGCGCGCAGACCCAAGCGACTCAAGCTCGTTCCCAGCTCGTCGATACAAAAGTGGAGCTCGCGGACTCGCAAGAAGAGCTGAACAGCGAAAAAGGGGCCAACCGAGCCCTTAGCGCGGAAAACAAGAGCTTGGAGTCCGACCAAACCTTCAACGAAAGCTTCGAGGAAGCCCGCGCCGAGTTCACGAAGGAAGAAGCGGAAGTCTACAAGCAAGGCAACACGCTGATGATTCGTCTCAGAGGCCTCGAATTTCCGACGTCTCAGGCCGTCATCAAAGGATCCAACTTCGCTTTGCTTTCAAAATTGAGCAAAGTGATTCAGGGGTTCGGTAAGAGCAAGGTGATCATCGAAGGACATACCGATTCCGTCGGCGATAAGGACAAGAACGAGAAGCTCTCTTCCGAGCGCGCCGAAGCAGTGAGAGATTACCTCGCGTCGAACGGCGTGACGGCAACCGACCTTACGGCCATCGGTTATGGTTACCAAAAGCCTTTGGGCACCAATAAGACCAAGGAAGGCCGGGCGCAGAATCGCCGGGTGGATGTTCGCATCTCGCCCGCTAAGACCGCGACGCTCTGATTCGTCTCTGTGAGACTTAAGCAAGAGCCGGGATCGCCAAAAGCGGTCCTGGCTTTTTTGCGTTTGGCTAAAAGTATCCAACCTTCCTCGGGGAAAGCTCAGTCCAGCGGCTTCCAGGGCCCGAACGGCGCGCCCGCTTTTTCCTCGGCCATCCGGTAGCGGCGCAATTTCTTGTCGAGCTGATACATCCGGCGCGAGCTCTTATCGAAATAGACGTCGACCGTGACTGCCGCGAGACTTTCCGAATAGACCTCGTCGGAGAGTGAGACGCCCGTCTGCTTCAGCTCGAACTTTCGAAAAATTTCTTCTCTCATTGGCCTGCGAGTTTAGCTCTCAGACACCCCTCGTCAGTAGTCGCTCCGCGTTAGGTCTAAACCCTCGAATTTACCGATAAGCCTAGGTGGATCGCGCCTCTACCTTACTTCTCGCCGCTTTGATCTTTCTGCCGCGCCCAGCGGCGGCGCGAGGGCATACCGTTCCACATCCGTCGCTCGGCTATCGCTTCCGCCCCAATGCCAACGAGGTTTCCGAAAAACGAGTCCATTCGAGGCTCATTTACCGAGTGACCTATCGAGCCGATGCTCTGGGCCGACGCCTTACGCCGGTGACTGGAGAAGGAAGAGCTCAGTTCGCGATTTTCTTCGGCGATTCGAACGTGTTTGGAGAGGGCTTGCACGACCAGGACACCCTTCCCGTTCGCTTCGCCCAAGCCGCGCCTCAGTTCGCCCCCTATAACTACGGCTTCTCGGGCTGGGGTCCGGCCCACACCCTTCTCCTACTCCAGAACCCAAAGCTGGAAAAAGAAATCCCTGAGAAGCAGGGCATCGGCTTCTTCGGCTACTACGCGTTTCACAAAGATCGCGTTCAGGGAGACACGAAAGTTATCGACTGGTCCCAGGGAACCTATCCTTGCTTCGAGCTCGACGACAACGGCCGAGCGATCTTCCAGGGCTCTTTCGCAAAACGCTTTCCCTACCGCGTTTGGCTCGCGAAAAAAGTAGAGCCGTGGGTAAAGCGCTTTTCGCCAGGGACGGCCTTTCCTTTGCGGCTGGGGAGCCGCAGCCGAGAAGAGCTCACGTGTGAGATCCTCACGGAATCCAAAACGGAGTTCGAAAAGCGCTTTCCGGGAAGTCCCTTCGTCGTCGTACTCATGCCCAACAAAAGCGCGGTCGATCCCATCCAAGAGACTTGCCTCGCACCGCGAGGAATCATGAGCCTCGACTTACGCCAGTCCCTGCCGAAAGGGAAGGAAGGCGACTACGTCTACCCTTTCGACGGCCATCTAAATCAAGCGGGCGCCGCCTTCGTGGCGAAAAAGATCGCGGAATGGACAGCGTCGCGCAACCGCTCGCTCGCCGGCCGCCGATAAACCCTTAAGTTCGAAGCACGGACCGAAGCACCTCGACGAGGAAACGATGGGACTCGACGAATTTCCGCGTCGTTTCGGAGTCCATGGTATCGCCAAGCTTTCTGTAGGCGGCGTGTAGTCTCGCCCGAGCCTGCTTGATGGCGAGCCTCCCCTTGCGAGTGGGCGCGACCGAGACCACGCGATCGTCCTCTGGAGAACGTTGACGGGTCACGTAGCCGGCCGTCACCAGACGTTTTACCGTCTCGCTCAAGGTGCTCTGACCGAGGCCGAGACTGCGGGAGATCTCCGACATAGTCATCGCTTTGCCCGACAGAGCCAGGCTCTGTAGCACTTTGAACTGCTGAGGAGTGATGTCCCCTTCGGGCACCCAGGAATTTAAACGGAGCAGGTGCTGCAGAAGCTGAGGCGATAGCTCGGCCAATTGCTTGGCTTCGCTCGCCGATTTCTTGGTCGTTTTGGTCGGCATGATCCCGCCATAGTACCCGGCGAGACTCATTCCGAGCACCGCAATGTGCGTTAGTAGATCGTAACTGAGCCGGCCAGGGCCGCGCCGCCATTGCAGACCGTTCCCGTCGAGACCGACTGAGCGAAAATCCGCACGTTTTTCAATCCGGCGTACGAGTAGTACACGCCGAGCGGAGGATAAAGCGGATACACAGGGCCTCCCGACGTCCAGGCCTCGCCCGGATCGAAGCTGGTGACTTTCAGCGGCTCGCCCGTGGCGGCCGTGACGTAGAAGATGACCGTCTGACCGACGTAAGGGTACTGAGGCCAGTAGCTCGCGTAACAGGTCAGAGCCGAACTGCTTCCCGATCCGAACTGAATCGTGACCGGGCTGGTCTTGTAAATCGAAGCGTTGGAGGCGCTCGTGGCCGTGACGTTAAGCACGAGGCTAGCCGCGTATTGGCTGCTCACGTAGAAAACACCCGTTCCACCCGTGTAGTAAGTCACGCCCGAAGCCGGGGCGCTCACGAGGGACAAAGCGTAAATCGGATCGCTGATCCCGCTGGCTACCGCCGACACAGTCACGGTGCTGCCGACCGCAACGACTCCGGTGGGAGACGCGGTCACGGCCAGGGAATAGCCCGAAGAGCCCGATCCCGTGAAGACGATGGGCACACTCAAAGTCAAAGTTCCGACTCCGCTGGAGTTGGAAACGAGCGTGACGTTCACATAGACCGTCGTGGCGACGGAGCTATAAACGTAACCGCTCGTGCCCGAGCCCGACACGCTGACGCCGGTCTGAGAGTAGCTCTGAGAGAAAGAGTAAACCGGGTTCACGATGGTGCTGGACGCTACGCTCAAGGTTACCGTGGCGCCGACCGTCGCGGTCGCCGACGGAGACACCGTTACCGTGTAAGACCCGTTCGTAAAAGTATTGGTGCCCGACGAGGATCCCGTGAAATAGAGAGTGACATTGAGGCGACTCACGGCGGCGCCGCTGGCGTTTGAGACCATCGTAACTGTGACGTTCGCCGTCGTGGCCACCGTGCTCGTGACCGTCGCCGTAGTTCCCGATCCGGTAACCGTCACTCCCGAGACGGTAGAAGTCTGAACGAAAGAATAGACCGGGCTCGTCACGCTAGGCGCGCTTACGGAAAGCGTGATGGTGCTGCCCACGGTCGCCGTAGCCGAAGGAGACGCGGTTACCGTGAAGGTACCGTTAGAGAAAGTGTTCGTGCCGGAGCCGCCGGAGCCCGCGGAGATGACACAAGCCGCGGTTTTACTCGTCGCCGTATCCGTGACGGAGACCTGAGACGTAACTCCGCCCGAGGCGCCCGTCGTTACCGTAAAGTTGTTCGCGTACGTATAAGCGATGGAGGCGCTCGAAACGGTTCCCACAGTGGGGACGACCATCGAGTAGGGCCCACCCTGCCCGTTCAAGACTTGCACCGAGAGGTTATTTAAAACCACCGAGGTGTTTGCGGTGGCGGTGTTTCCCGAGACGACCGATGCCGAAGCGTAGCAGGTCATGTCTCCCGAGGATTGTTTTGTGCTGCTACTGCAACCCGAAAGAACGGCTACCGTAAGAGTGAGAAGTATCAAACCGTGCTTAAAAAACGATTGCTTCATATGTCCGTTCCTCGATGCTGCTACGTTCTCAATCGATGCGTTTGTGGTTAAAGATTGCAAACCAAACGCCAGTTGCCCCATGCCTAATTAGTACACAAAAAGCGCAATTCCACTGACAGGGGGCACCCCCTACCGCGAATAACCGAAACAATCGGAGCAGATCGGCGTGACGTCTTTCTGGACAGGGGGCGAGTGGCGTGCGTTCACCGACCTAAAAGTTTGATTTGACTGGGCAAAGGCGCTTCGTGCCTGAGTGCCCAAAAGCTTCCAAAAAGCTATCTATTCGGACCCCGTTTATTTCGTTTTTAGAACATATATTACTATTAATTACAATATCTTACGATTATTAATGAACTGTTTCAAATAGACACGATTCCGAGAGAATGCAGCCCTTGCCGGGAAACTCGCTTCTTTCCTGTATCTAAGTCAGGTACCCCTTCCCACACGCAAAACTAATCAATACGTCTCAGTGGCCCGACGATTCTGACGCATAGACCGCGTGAGTACAGGGGTAACCCCGCAGGCGCGAGCGATTAAGGCTGGTCCGCTTTCTGCACTCCTTTGCCGTGGGGGCCGACATCATTCACAAAACCATTTTCTTTTGGATCTGCTGTATCGCTTTAATCTCGGCCGTGCCGAGCAAGGCGGTGCTTTGCCTTGACGCCTTCGAGACGATTGCCCTCGAGTCCCTCCAATTGGCGACCGGTGAATTTACCGTTCTGCCATTCCGCCCTCGCAGCGCCTTCGCTAAAAAACTTTCGCCCGAGGCGAAAGCCCAATACGAGCGCTACCTCGCCGATACCTTTCGCGGCCATCAAGCGATGCGCGGGCAAAATGGTCTCATTATGGATACAGTCTTTCTGGCCCAGGACGGAAACGGTGGGTTTCAAACCGTGCCTTACAAAACAGGCGCCGCGCCGACGGACATTGGGCTCGATCTCATCCTTCAAGTAGGAATGGCAAAGCGCCCCGAGACCAAGGAGCAGGCGACTCAGAATATCGAGCGTGTTATGGAGACGCTGGAGCAATTGCCCGAGCACCAAGCAACCGGACTATTTTATCGGCTATATGAAACCAGGCCTTCGCCCTGGAAGCCCGTCATCGATGCCGACGTTTCCTCCGTCGACAATATTCACCTAGCCCTCGGGCTTTGGACCGTCGCCCAAAATTTCCCCGGTACTCCGATTGCCGCCCGCGCTGAAAAGAGACTGTCTCGGATGAATTTTTCCGCGTTCTACGATCCGCAGTTGAAGCTCCTGGGAGGCAATCTAAAGAACGAAACCTCAGAGACCGGAGAGGCGTGGAGACTCGAGCCGTATCGCTATCATTTTGGTACTGAGGCCCGTTCGGTCTATACATTGGGGCATGCCATGGGACTTTTCCGTGACCATGTCGACGGTAATGCCCTCCAAGCGGCCCTAGCGGAAATCCCGATCGAGCTACGGCGGCGCGGAACGCACGATCACGTTCTCGTCTGGAACGGAGGAGTCTTTCAAGCCCTCCTCCCCCGCGCCCTCGCGAACGAAGAGCTCTATTCAAAGTTGATGAAGGAAAGCGCCGGTAACGTAGGCAAGTACATGTTGAGCCAAGGACCCTATTTACCGGCCGCCGAAGGGCGCGGCTTTCGTTTACCCGCGGGCCACTCGGCCTCGGTAACCGGCGTGGATACTTCACCTGATCTTTTCGTGACCTACAATGGTGAGCTCGGAGGAAGGCCCTTCAAGGTCACGGCAAACCCGAATACCATGGACGATTCCATCGTGACCATGCACGCAGTCCTGCTCGGCGCCTCCGTCAATCCGGTCGCCTTCGCTCCGCGCTTAGCCAAGCTCGAAACGCTGGAGAGAAACGGCAGCCGCCTCTACTTGAAGGGCTTCGGCTGGGTCGATTCGACGACGCTCATAACCGTAGAAGGCAAGAAGCGGGAGACTCAGCCCAACTCCGCCGGGGTCGGTGTGGATAAAGGCATCGAGCTGCTTTCGCTGCTTCAAATTTTAGACAAGGACGGCATGAGCGTGTCGGGGAAAGCGCTCGCGGACAATCCGGTCGCTTCCGGGCGGCTACGCGAAGCGTTTGGCATCATCGACCAGCGCTGGTCGGCGAGCCGGCCGAAAATACCTCGCTAGGACAAAGATCTATTTCTTCGCGACTTCCTCGACGATGCGATCGACTTTCGCCCGGAGCTGTCCGGGATCAAAAATCGGAAGCGAGCAGCTACTTGCCGTGCAGGCAAATGCCGCTGCCTTCGCAAGGTCTGGATACGTCACCGTTTGATTGGGAAGCTTTCCCTCAGCCCGATCCCACCAGTCGAGCCGCATATAGCCCGAGGGATATTTGAGAGCGGCCTCCATGAGACGCCTCGCGCCTTCATCCCCCTTGCCCCCGACGACCGTCAGATGCACAGGCGGGTGCTGAAGCTCCCAGTTGGCAATCAACACAGGAGCCGCGGTGCCATCTTCCGCAATCTCAGGCACCGCGAGATAGCGCATCGCCGTTTCGGCCATCGAGCGATGAGCCGGGTTTCCCGTGTAGTGATGGAGCAGGTTTGCAAAACGAACGAGACGTCCATTCTCATCCCGATTCGGCTTTGCGCCCAGGATGCCGGCCGCCGAGGCGGAAGCCGTGTAACCCAGAGCCTGATCGCCGCGCCGGTGGGCGAATTTGGTTTGTAGGAATGCCGCCACGGATTCCGCTTTTTTCAGATAATCCCGGGAGCCCGTCCCTCCATAGAGCGCGAGATAGGCCTGACCCATGGCCAAACTATCGTCGAGATACGGTCCGCCTTGATCCTTTTCCCGGTGGCGAAAGCCTCCGCCGGGCAAAGCCCGCTGCGTTTCCGCCCAAAGCGCGGCTTTTTCGGCCCGTTCCAGGTACTCTTTCTTTCCGGTCGCGCCGTAGAGAAGCGCAAGCGATCGAATCATCCAGCCGTTCTCCCGCGCGTACTGATTTTTATCAATGGCGGGAATGCCGAGCTTTCGCCTAACCGCGTCCTTCTTTTTGAAATACTCCGCGGAGTGCTCTCCCTTTTTTAGATCGGCGTCCTGACTGACGTAGAAGCCACCTTCGGGCGAGGTCAGAAACTCATGCACGTAGCGCGCGATGGCTTCCGCCGTTTTCAAGTGCGCTTTTTCACCCCAAAGCGCGTAGGCGAGAGAGTAAAGGCGGATATTTTCAGCCTGAAAACGAATGAGCTTTTCGAAATGCGGCTCGTTCCATCCCTCAGCGGAATACTGGTAGATCCCTCCCCAAACCGGATCGAGAAGCTTCTGTTGGAGATTCAGAGTCGCCCTGACGCGTTTTTCCTCTTCCCTATCTCCCTGTCTCGCCGAAAGGATCGCCCACTCGGCCAAATCCCAGTCCATGAACTTGTGGCGCTCGCCCCAGCCGCCGTACTTCTTGTCGTAGTTGTCCTTATGGTAGCCGCGCAACTTTCCTTCGAGCTCAGCCGAGAGAAACACGCCGGTGGGAACCGTCCAGGGTTTTTCGGCTTCGACGGAAGGCCCTGGACTGGGATCGTCGATGATGGCTTGAAGGAGATTCGCCATCCGATCGGGCTCGATATAACCCCGGCGCTTGACGATTTCCTGACCCGCTCCGTCAAAAACGACGGTGGCCGGCCATCCGTACTCTTCGTAACGCAGGGACAGATCGGGGCGAGAGTCCTGATCGACGCGGACCGGCAGATACCTTGCCTTCACCAGCGCCACCACTTTGGGATCGCGGTAGGTTTTCTCATCCATGACGTGGCACCAGTGACACCACACGGCTTCAAGATAGAGCAGCACGAAGCGGTTCTCTGTCTTGGCTTGGGTAAAGACGTCGTCCGTCCAGGGCTTCCAATCGACCAAGGACGCGGAGCTTCCGAAAGCCCGCGCGCCGAGCAGTAAGATTACGACGAGAAATTTAGCTTTCACGGTCATCCCCCATACCAAATTCAAAACGATCATGAGATTCTAGCACGATCAAATTCTTCCCCTTGGAGTAACTATGACCGGAAAAAGCCTCCTGGTTTCGATAGCGATTCTCACTTTCTCGCTCGCGGCTAGCGCCGATAAGTACAAAATCGACGCTTCCCACTCCGAACTCGGATTCAAAGTGAAACACTTAGGCATCTCCACCGTGACCGGAAAGTTCAAGACCTACACGGGCGGCTTTCACTACGATCCGAAGACCGGAAAGCTCTCCGACGTAAAAGCCGAGATCGAGGCGACCTCCATCGATACGAATGAGCCCGAGCGCGACAAGCACCTTCGCTCCGCGGATTTCTTTGACGTGGAGAAAAGCCCCAAGATCACCTTCGAGTCCACCAAAGTGGAAGAAGCCGGCAAGAAGCCCTCGAAGATCGTCGGCAAACTCACCCTCCACGGCGTCACCAAGGAAGTGACCCTCAACGTGGAATGGGGCGGCGCCGCGGAAGATCCGTGGGGCAACCAGCGTGTCGCTTTCAGCGCGACCGGCATGATCGACCGCAGCGAGTTCGGATTAAAGTGGAATAAGGGCGTCAAAAAGGCGGCGGGACTCTTGGTCGCCAACGAAGTTAAGCTCGCCCTCGAAATCGAAGGCTTAAAAGAATAACGTCCCTCACTTAAAGGAATCACCATGACTCACAAAAGAGGGTTACTTCTTGGCGCAGCCCTTACCGGCCTTCTCACCGTCGCGGCTTGCAGCTCGGGCGGCTCGACCACGGACTCCGCGAGTCCCGCGGTGGACTCTGGCGCGACGGGCGAGTGCCACGGCATCAATAGCTGCAAAGGCACCGGCGATTGCGGCGGCAAAGGCTACTCCTGCGCGGGGAAAAATGCGTGCAAGGGCCAGGGCTGGCTGAAGCTGAAAAAAGCCGAGTGCGAGAAAAAGGGCGGCAAGTTCAAAGCTGACGCCTAATGAGTCTCGCCCCTTATAGAAAGAAACGAAAATTCAAGCGCACTCCCGAGCCCAAGGGCAAGAAGAGTGCGAACAAGGGGCCGCTGCGTTTTGTCGTGCAAAAGCATGATGCGACTCGCACCCATTATGACTTTCGGATCGAGCTCGATGGGACCTTGAAAAGCTGGGCGGTGCCGAAGACGCCCTCGTTAAATCCGCTCGATCAACGCCTCGCCATCCGAGTCGAGGATCATCCTTTGGAGTATGGGAAGTTCGAGGGCGTAATTCCCGAAGGCAATTATGGCGCCGGCGCGGTCATCGTCTGGGACCGCGGCACCTATCAGGAACGGCATTCGGAAGGCCGGGCTCAATCGGAGAAGGCGTTGCGAGAAGGCCTGCTCAAAGGGAAGGTCACGCTCCTTCTCTCAGGCGAGAAGTTGCAAGGCGAGTTCGCCCTCATTCGCCTGAAGAAAAAAGGAAAAGAAAAGGGAGACCCGTGGCTACTCATCAAAAAACGCGACGAGCACGCGGTTTACCGGCGGAGCGAGCCCGACCAGGGCCGCTCGGTGAAGTCCGGCCGGCTGCTCTCGGACTTCAAGCCCATCCCGAAGCCGATCCCTAAAGCCTCTCGCTCCCTCCCCCACCGCGTGCGCCCGCAAATCGCGGCGTCCGTGCCGGAGCTGCCCACGGGCAAAGACTGGGTCATCGAGCCTCTTTTTGGCGGCACGCGCGCGCTTGCCGAAATAGAGCCAAGCCGCGTGACTCTGCACTCTTCGCATCTCGTGTCTCTCGATCGAAAGTTCCCGACCCTCCTCGCGGAGCTTCGTAAGTTGAAAGGCCCGCTGCTTCTCGACGGAGAAATTACCGAGGGCAAAGACGGCCCTACTTATTGGATTTCCGATCTGCTCTACGAGAAGGACAAGGATTTGCGACCGCTCGCTCTCTCCAAACGCCGCACTCGACTGGAGAAGCTGAAGTTACCGAGCCGAACGCTCTCGCTCGTCTCCTGGAAAGAGCGCCCTCGGACCGCACAGATCATCGCGAAGTACCTGCCCGCCCCTTATCGCTCCGGCGTTCAGAGCACTTGGCAACGGCAACGCTCGCAGTCGACGTTTCAAGAGCCGCCGCTCACTCACTTGGACAAACTTTTTTGGCCGAAAGAAAAGATCACCAAGGGCGACTTGCTCGAATACCACCGGAGAATGGCGCCGTATCTGATCCCGCATTTGAAGGACCGCCCTCTGTCTTTGCACCGTCATCCCGACGGCATCGAAGGCAAAAGTTTTTTCCATAAGGACATGTCGGGCTATCTGCCTCGCCGTATCCGCACGTTCGCGGTGGAATCCCGGTCGAGCGAGAAGACGGTGCATTACCTCGTTTGCGACGATCTCTTTTCGCTCCTTTACGTGGGAAACATGGGCTGCATCGAGCTGAACCCGTGGCTCTCTCGGACGGGTTCCCCCGATAGACCCGATTATCTCGTCATCGATCTCGATCCGGACGGAAATCCGTTCAATGAGGTCGTCCGGGTCGCAAACGAAGTGCACCGGGTCCTGGAAAGCATCAAAGTGAAGAGCTTTCCGAAAACTTCAGGCGCGTCGGGCCTGCACATCGGCGTTCCGCTCGGCGCGAAATATTCCTACGATGAAGCTAGGGACTTCGCGATCGCTGTGGCGGAAGTGGTCCACGAACGCTTACCGAAACTGACGAGCCTCGAGCGAAGCCCCGCTCGCCGGCGGCGGCTCATCTACCTCGATTGTTTTCAAAACCGCAGGAGCCAAACCCTGGCCTGCGCCTACACTCCGCGTCCCATCCCAGGCGCCTCGGTGTCGACGCCGCTCAAATGGAGCGAGGTCAAGCCAGGCCTCGATCCCAAGGCCTTCACGCTATCGACGATACAAAAGCGGGTGGCTCGCGTGGGGGATCTCTGGAAAGGGGTTCTCGGAGAAGCGGAGGACCTGCCTAAAGCCTTAGCCCGCCTGAAGAAACAATCGTAGAGAAATCTCCACATTGCTCTTCTCAAGCAAGGTCTCTTCCGGCGCCGAAGGGTGTACTGGAGGGTACCATGGCCAAAGCTCCCGCAAAGAAGGCTACAGTGAAAAAGAGTCCTTTCAAGACCCGTAAGACCCGTTCCGAGGTCTCCAAGGAATCCGACACGCTGACGCCGCCCTCCGCCATCGCGCAAGCCATCGATTCGTTCCGTGATTGCCAGGAGCAAGCCCGGCACTTCGAAGGCGAAGCGACCATCCACAAAAACCAGGTCCTCGACTTCTCCGAAGCCGAGTACGCGAAACGGTTAATTGGCGGCATGGGAAAATCCTTCAAGGTGCTCGGCGAGGAGTCGATGGTCACCTATGTGGTGATGGACGCGAGCGCGGGCCTTGCCGACGAAGACGTGGAATCGTTTCGCCAGCGCTGGGGCGACCAAGCCGCGGACGAGCTTATTCAGCGCGACTTCAACAGCATTCGCTTCGACGGAGACGTGCTCGAAGCCAACTACGATAAAGTCGTGGAAGCCCTCGAAACGCTCCCCGAGGAAATCGTCGAAACTCTCTTCAAGCCGATGCTCATGAAGGCTCGGCCCGGTGCGGCAGAGACCGCGAAGAAGTACGCGAAAAACGCGAAGGAGCTGCGCGAGCTTCTCAAGATGCTGAAAATCCGCAACTACATCAAGTAGCGGATCGTAGGTTGCCGGGCCGGTCCCCCTCCCCTATATTCTCGGCACATGTTGAGGGACCGCCAGAGCATTTTCACACCTAATTTTTTCACCCGACAGGTTTCCGTGGCTCCTTCCCGTTTCATTCGACCCCAACATCCCAAAACGGAAATTCGTCCCGATCCGGCGGCCATGCGCCGGGTGCTGGATTCCGGCTGGGCGGGACAGCTCAAAGTGCACGGCCACCGCGCGCAAATTCACGTGCCCGCGTCGAGCTCCCAAAAGATTCTCGTCTTCAACCGCCAAGGAAACCCTCACAAGAAGGCCTTGCCCGCGGCGGCCGCACTCGAGCTACGGCGCCTCTTTCAGCCGGCCAAGGGCTGGAACGTGGTCGACGGAGAATGGCTCAAAGAAAAAGATCATTTCTTCATATTCGACTTCTTGAAGCAGGACGACCGGCTGCTCTCCGATTTGACCTACTCCGAGCGCCATGCGCTGTTGCCACGCGCTTTTTTGTCGCCGCATATCAAGGTACTGCCGCTCTTGAGAGCCCTCGAGGATTGCGTCGGCACCCTCGAGAGGCTTCCCGCCCACGCGGAAGGCCTGGTGTTTAAGTCCTTGGTCTCGCCGGGTTTCGAAGACACCGCCATCGTGCGCTGCCGCGTCAAACGCTAACTCCTTATCGTCGATATTCCGATAAGGAGGGCATGGCTAGCCCGCGCATCGGAATTTCCGGTTGGACGTTTCCTCCCTGGCGCGGAGACTTTTATCCCAAGGGACTACCCCAGCGGCAAGAGCTCGAGCACGCGAGCCGCCAGCTCGGTACCATAGAAATCAACGGCACTTTCTACTCGTTACAACGGCCGGCGACGTTTCAAAACTGGCACGACTCGGTGCCTGAGTCTTTCAAGTTCGCGGTCAAAGCGCCGCAGTACATGACGCACATCCGTCGGCTTAAGGACATCGAGGAATCTCTCGCCAACTTTCTCGCGTCCGGACTGCTTTGCCTCGGTAAGAAGCTGGGTCCCATCCTCTGGCAGTTTCCCCCGAACGTAATGCTGAAGGACGATCGCTTCGAGAAGTTTTTGAAGCTTCTGCCGAAGAACATGACCGAAGCCGCGAAGCTCGCCAAAGAGCACGGCCCAAAAGTCGAAGGCCGCGCCTGGACGAAAGCTTTGCTTAAGGCCCCCCTTCAGCATGCCTTCGAGTTTCGTCACAAGAGCTTTCAAGACCCCGCCTTCTTGAAGTTGATGAAGGCCCACAACGCGAGCCTCGTGCTTAGCCAGGATCATCCGAAGTGGCCTTATCTCGAGCAGCTCACTGCGGATTTCGTCTATGTGCGCTTACACGGCACGGACATGAAGAAAGGCTACTCGCCTAAACAGCTGGGCGAGCTCGCCGCCAGCACCGAGCGCTGGAGCCGGCAAAGACAGGTCTACGTCGTTTTCGCAAACGACGCGAAAGAAACCTCTCCGAGGAACGCCTTGCAACTGCAAGAGCGTCTGCCCCGAGCCGCTAAAGCCGCTTAATACCTGGTCCCCTATCCTGTGCGCGTCGTTTTGTCGCGGGCTTCTCTTTCCTTTAGCAAGACGCTCCCCTAAGCCCATTGGCGTCTGCAGGCAGGGCAAATATTTTGCCCCGGTGAGCCGACGTGAATGTCCAAATCGAGATTGTGGGGGAAAGGGTTCGCTAATAAAGCGAGGCCACTTCATCACGCGAAGTAACGCCCAGCCCGTGCGCCGCTACTATTTTAATAGCTGTAAGAAATCCTCGTCGGCCCGCACGTCTCGGCGAACGTACCGTCAGAAAAAGCCCCAACTCAATCGCCTGGTGTTTGGGCTCTATGTTTCGGCCCTGAGCCAGAGACGTATCGCGCGGATACTTCGCATCAACCGTAAAACGGTCGTGAGGAAGTTGCTCTTCCTTGCCTCTCTTTCAAGAGAAGCGTACGAACGATGGCTCAAGGAATTTAAGAGCTCTCGCATGCAGTTCGACGAAATGGAAACTTTCGAGCACACCAGGCTAAAACCTTTGAGCATCGGCCTTTGCGTTGACGAAGCGACCGCGAAGACCTTAGAGGTTGCGGTCGCAACATTCATGGTCGACTCCTTGGTTTAAAGGCCCGCTCCCGTAAGGAGGCGATTCAATGTCTCGAAAAGGGGGCGAGTCAAAAACACTTTTCCTTTCTCGACGAGATTCGAAAGGTCGCTTTTACCTTCCAGTTCCGCATCCAAAAGCCGAAGCATGTCGGTACTCGTCAAAATCCCTTTAACGACGTCCCCCCGCTTCAAGGGAATGGCGGTCACGCCGCACCCCACCAGTCTCTTGACCACCGTACCGATGTCCGTATTCTCGTCGACCGGAACGACGTCCGAACGCGTGAACTCTCCCAGCCCCGCCTCTTCAACGGATACGCCGGCTAGATCCCGGGCGTCCAAAATGCCTCTAAACTTCTTTCCCTCCATCACCACCAGATGGTGCACGTCGAGTTTGGCCATACGCTCGACGGCCTCGCCGACGCTGGCACTCAGCTGGATGCTGGCGACTTCGGGACGCATCCAATCCCAGATGATTTCGTTTTTCAATTGAACGGCTTTCATTTGTTGCTTTCCTTTTCCGTAAGTTCGATTTCTCCGGGAACGCGGTCGGGAATAGTGAGTAGAAAACGGGAACCGTTCCCGGCAATGGATTCCACGCAAATACTTCCCCCGCGCAGCTCTACGATCTTTTTACAAATAGCTAAACCGACGCCCGTTCCCGGAATGGCTCTAGAGGCATTCCCCCGATTGAACATTTCGAAAATCTTGCCGGCGGATTCTTTATCGATCCCGAGGCCATTGTCGGTCACCGACACGAGCCAGCCGTCAGGTTTTCTTTCCGCTTGAATCCGAATGAGCGGAGCAGCCTCGGACCGGTACTTGATGGCGTTCCCGATCAGATTTTGAAACACATGCATCAGCCCCTCAGGGTCGGCCAAGACCCGAGGCAAGGGACCCACTTCGATACGCGCTTCATTGTCGGTGATGGTTCCCGAAAGGAAACCAAGAGCTTCGTCCAAGGCGTCCTTTATTTCGATTTCCTTGAAACCCATCGGTCTTCGGGAGATTTGGGAATACTCCAGCAAATCACGGATGAGCTGCGACAGCCTTTGAGAAGCTTCCACCACAAACTTCAGATGCATCACAGATTCTTCATCCAAATGCGGCTGAATCCTGCGCTCGAGAAGCTGAAGGCAAATGCTCATCGTCCTCAATGGTTCTTGCAAATCGTGGGACACCACGGAAGCATATTGTTGAAGCTCGAGGTTGGATCGCTTGAGCTCGAGATCGCTGATCTCGAGCAGTCTCTGGCGTTCTTTCAACTCAGAGATGTCCTTAACGATGTTGCCGATGGCCACCACCTTCTCGCCCAGAGAATCCTTCACCGGAAAAACCGTGACCAGACCCGGTACTGTCGTACCTTGTTTGCGTCGGAATTCCCGCTCGTAGGAATAAGATTGTCCTCCCAACAACAATTTTTTTCGGAGCAGATTACCTTGCTCATAGCGCAGGTCGTCGGTGATGTCCTGGTAAACCCGGCGATTCACCAGCTCCTCGCCCGAGTACCCGGTAAAGGCCTTGAAGGCAGGGTTGACCTCGAGAAAAGTACCGTCTAAAGCGCAGTAAGCCATGGGGTCGGGCGAAAAGTTAAATAGCTCGGAAAACCGACGCTGTAAGGCCTTTGAGTTTTTCTCCGCCAGCCACTTCTCGGTGAGATCCTTGTCGGACGAAACGAAGTGGGTCACTTTTCCGTCGTCCCCAACCAGCGGCGTTATGGTCTTTTCTATGTGATAAATACTTCCGTCCTTCCGGCGGTTCGTCATGGCGGCCCGGAAAGGATTCCCTTTCAGAATGGTGGCCCAAAGATCCTTGTAGAAAAGGCGAGAGTGTTTTCCGGATTTTAGGATTTTTGATTGCCTACCCAAAATTTCCTCTTTGGAGTAGCCACTCATTTTCGTGAAAGCGGAATTGACGTACTCGATAGTGCCGCTGCGATCGGTAATCATGACGGAATCGGCGATCTGCTCGACGACGCGGGAGAGCTTGCGGACCAGGTCCGCGGTCCGCTTTTGATCGCTTACGTCTCGCAATACCAGGGAAACCTCAGTGAGCTCTTCGCTGTCGTGATAGATGGGAGATAACCGAACGGACAAGTCGAACTTCTCTCCGTTCTTTCTCATCATCTGGGTCTCGAACGCGGGGACAGACTCACCTTCACGCAGGCATTTAATCCGTTCCTGAAAATCCGCCCCCTTTCCCAAAGGCACCAGCTTGTAGACCGTATCGTCCAGGACTTCTGACCGGGAAAACCCAAACAGCTTCTCCGCGGCGGAGTTAAAGATCTTTATCTTTGCGTCTAAGGAAATCGAAAGCATTCCGTCTTCCGCG
>JAYUGC010000160.1:0-9674 GCA_043767805.1 Pseudomonadota bacterium
TCAGCCACTTGGAACAAAGACACGCCGTTCCAATTGAAGGGGGACGGGCCCTCATGGTATTTCCTCTCTCCCAATCAAGGAGAAGCACATGTCGAAATGGATACTCGCCTCTTTCTTAATCGTAGCCCCGGCATTCGGCGCGGAAAGCACCCTCACCTGTGGCGATCACTGGTTGAAGGTCACCCTTGAATGGACCGTCGGTAGCGGTACCGGCACGATTTACTTCTCCGGCGATAGCCAGCCCGAGCGCACCGAGGCTCCCGCGGACGTGGCCGATAGCGGCGACGACCTCTTCGTTCAGATCAAAGACAATGCAGGCGGCTACCTGACGGCCGAAGGCATGAAGACGAATAATCCGTCCGCCACGTTGAAAGAGACCGACAAAGGATCTCCCACACTCCTCGGCAACTGCTACCTGAACTAAGCACCCGTTCCGCGCGGAAAGATCGCCGAGTCCAGGCTGTGCGTGGCTTTCGCTTTTTTGTAGCGAAGCCACGAGGCCACGATGAAGGCGAGCTGCGCGAAGATGTAGAGCGAGACCCAGAAGATTCCGCCAGTGCCGAATCCGTAGGAATGTAGCCCCACCCCGAGTACGAAGTTCACTCCGTACCAAGCCATGAGCACGCCCAGGAAAGAGAGCACCGCGGCCGCCGCAAAGCCAAAGCCTTTGAGCCAACCCGTGAAACGGCCATGCAAGACCGCGAGATAGAGAAGGAGCGCGACGAGCGCCCATACCTCTTTCGGATCCCAGCCCCAGAAACGTCCCCAGGAATAATCCGCCCACACGCCGCCGAGAATGGTTCCAATCGCAAGAAGCACCACGCCGATTTGCATCGCGCGGTACATATACAAACTGTACTCCTGCGTTTTCGCCGTATGAGTGGGGCGCCACAGAATATTGCCGAGCACCACGTTGCCCAAACACAAGGAGCAGGCAAACGCCGCGTAGCTCAGCGTAATCGTGAGCACGTGAATGGTGAGCCAATAATTACTGCGCAGCACGGGCTCCAGCGGATGAATGCCGGGGTCCAGCACCGAGGGCAAGCCATCGGCTAAAACGAGCGCCACCACCGAAAAGACGGAGGCCGCCGCCGGGATGATGGCGTTCCGGTAAAAGTAATAAACGATGAGCGAGAAAAGTAGGCAGCCCCAGCTCACCCAGATGACCGACTCGTACATATTGGTCACTGGCGGACGGCCGGAGATCATCATGCGTATGGCAAAGCCGTACGCATGCACGCCGAAACCCAAGGCTAGTGCTCCAATGCCCGCTTGGTTCAGCCACTTGCGGTTCGTCACGAGAAACGCCACGAGCAGAATGAAAGCCACGACGTAGAGCACCCAAGCCCAACGGAACGGGCGAAGGTGGTTGTAATGAGACTCTCGCTGCAGATCGGAGAGCTTCGGATAATTCGCGCCGTCCACAAGATCGTTACGCAAAAAAAGCGCGAGATCGCTCGTCGAGCGGTTCCAGTTATCCGCGTTCTTTTGGACGAAAGATTCGAGCATCCCGCGCACGAGATCGGCCAGGTGATTGGTCTTGTCGGGGGTGTAAGGAAGCGATTCCCGTTCGGTAAGCTGGGACATGGGGAACCAGGCGTCGGTCATGCTTTTCGGATTCGGCAATACGGCAAGCGCCTGTCCGCCGACCACCGCTTCGAGCATCGCCTTTTGATTGAGAAGCTGCCGGAGCTTCTTGTCGGTCTCGGAGAGCTTTTCCTTGCGCTGTTCCTTTTGCATCATCTCGCCGCCGAGCTTCTGTAGAGTCGGCAGATCGAGGACTTCTTTCGGCGTGAAGAAATTTTTCTCAGTGGGAAGGCCGAGCTCTTTTTTGAGCGGGCCGTAATCGACGCGAAGGAACGCTTCGTCCGCCCATTCGGAATCGAAGGAGACGAGCCAGCCGAAGAGGACTTCGGTGGGCTCCATGCCGTTCCATTTGCGCTTACCGGTCACGTAGAGAACCGCTTCGCCGGCAAGAGTCTCGACCGGCTTGAAGCGGCCGCGATCTTGAACCGCCATGAGCCCGACGGCGCTCCAGTTAAATCCCGGCCGGCTTTGAGGCGTCCCGAAAACGGGGGCGGCAAGAAACGAGAGACTCAGCACCATCCAAAGCGACTTCATTAGTGACTCCTTTTCGAACCGAGCAGCAAATCCCAGTAATGGGGATTCAACCAGAACATGACCGCGATCCCAAGACACATGATGATCGATCCGATGTACTTGATCCAGCGGCCGGGATCGAAATTGACGGAAAAGACGGAAACGGGCGGCTGGCCTTCCCTGAGCTGATAGCTCGCCTGGTAGAACGTGTACCCGCCATGTTGCATGGGCTCGTTCATGCTGATGAGCGCGCTTTTTTCCACGCCCCGAGTCGTATCCTTGACCTTGACCTTACTTTCGTAAGTCGCGGCTTTATTTGAGCCCGGATCGTTTCCGATGGTGAACTTCTCCAGGAAAAGCTCGAAGGGCAGTGTCATGCCGTGCCGATTTAGACCGACGGAAAGCTTTCTGCCGCCGAGATAGACCTGCTTGGTCTCGCCTTCGGTGAGCCAGAGCCCTTGAGGACCCGAGCCAGAAGCAATCCCTTTGCCGGGACGCGCTTCGAGATAGAGGCTCGAGACAAAATTATTGTCGGTACCCGCGACTTGCTCGACGTAGCGGGGACGCACTTGAGAGACGGCGTAGGGAATCCAGCCGAGGACCTTGAACTTCAAGTCCATCCAGCCCGTCGCGACTTCGCCGTTCACTTTTACTTCGCCGGACGCGTTGGTCTCACCCGACTTGGCGAACACGCGGTAGAGAAGCTTCGAGTCGTCCGCGCTTTGCGCGAGCTCCAGACGGCCGCGGCCGCCTTCCTTGGGGCCTTCGTCTTTCGCTGCGGAAGACACCATGCGGAGTTTCACGCCGAAGCTGCGGCCGTCCGCGCGGTGGCCTTTGTGCATGGTGGAAAATTCCGGAAACACGGCAAAAACCGAGTGCTTCTCTTCGATGCCGCCCGTGTCTCGTACGAGCACTTGCACCGCGGGGTTCACCGGATCGATGGACTTCGTGACGAGCTTGCCCTCTTTCACGATGGCGTAAGGCAAGTACTGCTCGACCATGATCTGCAAAGGCTCGGAGCCGAGCTGTCGCCATTTTTTCACCATCGAGTCGATGGGAAGGCGATAGGTCTTTCCTTTGAAATCGACGATGAGATAGCCAGGTCCCGTCGCCTTTTCCGCGCCCACTTTTTTCGGCGCGAGAAACGCCTTCTCTTCCTCGGCTTTCCAAAGCTTCTTAAAGCTCAAAGTAGCGGGGCCGAGATTGAGCTCCATTCCCTTGCCGGGATAGCTGTCGGTCAGCCATTCATCCATATGAAAACGGGAGTTGCCGACTTCCACATGGAGGGTCGGCGCGCCGATTCCCTTAGTGGGGCTTTCGACGAAATGCCTCTCTTGCACGGCGCGCGGGATCCACTCGGTGACGACGAGCTTGTCGCCGCCGCCAAAGGCGACTTCCATGAGCTCGCCCTTCTCCGCAAGCGCCGTTTCGGGAACGGAAAAATTTTGGGCCGTCCCCTCGGGGGCCTCTTCCACGTTCAAGGTGAGGCCGGTCAGAATGACGCGGGAATCGGAGTCGCCTTCAATCACCGGAAGATTACCGTCCACGCCGAACTGCATGGTGAGGTAGGAACCAAACAAGATGGTCAGAATGCCTAGATGGGTGACGACGAAGCCGGTCTGCCGGCGCTTCCAAGGGAAGCGAGACAGGGCCGCGCAAAGTACGTTAGTGGCGAGAAGGCCTAGCAGGCCGTAGAACCACCAGGTGCCGTACACCATCAGATAAACCGCGCGCGTTCCGTAATTGGACTCCAGCACCGTCGCGGTGCCCAGCACCGCCGATAGAGACAGAAGAGAAAAAACGGCGAGCTTCAGCGAAGAGAAGAACTTAAAGAGAGGGCTTTTGAAGATCCGCGCCGCGAATTGATTCGCCATGTCCGCGCCTTTCGTTAATGTCTCAGTCGTGCTGCAAAACCATCAAAGGTGAGCTCACCCGCGAAATCCCAGTGCGCTTTGCGGACGTAAGCGAGGCCCACGCCTCGAGTCGTATCCGCCGGATCCCGCTCCCAAGCCACCAAGGACGCGGCATCTTGCTCGCCCGCCTTCAAGGTTATGGGAAGCGTTCCCACTGGCGGCTCACCCCGCCAAGTCAAGGTCAGTATCTTCCGATTTACCTGACCGTAGGTAAAAATCCGTTCGATGACTTCCTGCCCAGGGTAACACCCTTTGTTCCGGGAAACCGATCGCTCGGCGCTCGCCTCGAGCAAAATGTCTTTTTCTCCGACTTCGACACCCGCCTCGGCAAGCCCCGCGCTCAGGCGCTGAAACTCGAAGAGCCGATGCCCCAGCAGGGAGACGCCGAGAGAGCGAAGCCACTCGAGCCATTCTCCCGCCGCCTCTCGTTTCATTCTAACCCATACTAACGCTTCGCGACAGTCGTCGCGCCAGGCCTGAAATTCGATTCCCTCAGCGGAAATTGTCTGTAGCCGTAAAGCGGCCCTGTTTTTTTCCAGTCCGAGCGCATTCTGCGTGAGCTCCGTGGGCGCCCACAAGCCGAACACGGCCCATTCCGAAGAGCGATCTTCGAGTTTCAGCTTCTCGGCGAAGTGAAACATCTCGATGTGCGCCTTAGCGCGGTCGACGAGATGGGGAGCGAGGACGAAATCAAACCCGCCGTCCCGGCCGGCGAGAAACCAGCCGAGGGCGATGACTCCCGCGCGGCCCGTCAGAAAACCACCGGGAGTCGCGGTCGCTCGATCGAAATTCTTGAAAGAGATGGTCGACATGCGCTGCAGAAAATCAGCGGCGTCCGGCCCGCTCAAATGAAGCGTGCCCCACGCGGACAAATCGAACACGCCTCCGTGACGGCTCGCTTCGAAATCCTCGGCATAGCCGTTCACTTCCCAGGGCACGGTCCAGCCAGAGAGATCTTTCGTCTCCCGGATGGGAACCAGCTTGGTTGCTAAGGTCAGGCTTTTCGGCATTGGCCGCACTCGCACAGTCGACGAAGCAGCTCGAAAGGATAAATCCCCGTGTCATGGCGATCCGACCAGTCGATACGAAACGCGTATCTTCCCACGGGCTGAATCCGGATCGGCTTCACGTCCTGAGGCACACTATCGGACTTCAAGATCTTTTCCCGAGTCCATTCGTCGACGCAATGGGCGCAGGGGCACTCGAGCCGCAAGTTGCGGACGAAATAGGTCGATTGATGGCCGTCCTTCCAATGGATGCCGAGGTGCTGGGCGTCCAGCTGCTTCAGCTCCGAAGGGATGGGCTTAGCTGTCAGCTCCGCCATTATTTCCACTCCAAGGATTGCGGCTGAAAGGCCGAATCCGAAAGCCCGGCGAGCTGCGCCGCGACGGCGTTAGCCATATCACGGTAAATTTTCGCGACCGCGGAGTCGGAGTACTGATGCACGATGGGATCGCCGGCGTCTCCGCCCTCGACCACTCTGGGATCGAGCGGAATGGAGCCGAGTAACGGCGCGTTCATCGCTTCCGCGATGGTCTTTCCGCCGCCCTTTTTGAAAATGTAAGTCACTTCCTCGCACTTCGGGCAAACGAAGCCGGACATGTTCTCGATGACGCCGAGAATGGGCACGTTCACGTTCTGGAACATGGCGAGCCCTTTGCGTGCGTCGATGAGACTCACTTCCTGCGGCGTCGTCACGATGAGCGCTCCGGCGAGCGGCGCGCTCTGAGAGATGGTGAGCTGCGCGTCTCCGGTTCCGGGAGGCATGTCGATGAGTAAGTAATCGAGCTCGCCCCACTCCACTTGAGTGAGAAATTGCGTGAGCGCGCCGTGCACCATGGGGCCGCGCCAGATGAGAGGCTTATCTTCGGGAACGAGAAATCCCATGGACATGAGACGAATGCCGCCCCTAACGATGGGCTGAATGCGATTATTTTCTAAAGACTCGGGCTTCTCTTCCTTCACCCCGAGCATGAGAGGAATGCTGGGGCCGTAGATGTCGGCATCGAGAAGACCGACCTTCGCGCCGAGCTGGCTGAGCGCCACCGCGAGATTGACGGTGACCGTGCTTTTGCCGACGCCGCCCTTACCGCTCGCCACCGCGATGACGTGCTTTATGTTCGGCAAAACGATGCGTCCGGGCGCACTCGGATTCGCGGCCTTCGGCGCGGGCGCGTGAGAGGCGTGCGGCGCTCCTTGAGGCGCGGCCTTCGGGCGCACGACGACTTCAACGGCTTGCACGCCGTCGACGGCTTCGACCGCTTTCACGGCGGCGTTGCGAAGCTTATCGGCATCGGGGCCGCTCGCTCCGGACTCGATCTCGAACTTCACGAGACCTTCCTTGATCTGGAGCTGTTTGATGGCTCCCATCGCTACCAAATCCCGGTGGGTAACGGGGTCCGCCACGGAGGCGAGGGCAGACCGGATCGCTTCGAAACTAATGGGCTTATTGCGTTTGAAAAACACGCCCTCTTCTAGCGCGAAAGGGGGGGAAAGAAAAGGGAAGTCCTCTCGGACGGCCGGCCGCCTTGACTGCCCTCGCCGGAAGGGCAAAAAGGGCTATGAACAAGCGACGGGGAAGGGAGAAAGCATCTCCCGCATCGTTTACATCGCGCCCCGGCCCGCCAATCCCGATCTTCGCACCGAGAGCTGGAACTTCTACGTGGTCGATGCCCAGGTGGCGCCCGGTAATCCCAAGCCGGTGGCGAACCTCATCGTCACCCGCACGACGGACACCACGGGCCACATTCTTCCCGGCGCTCAGGCTAAAATCTCGTTTCAGTGCGAGCTCATTCCCCACTGAAATGAAAAAGCCTACCGGCCTGGTTTCCCAAATCCGGTAGGCCTCTAAAAATCGCTTACGCGAAAATTAAAAATTCATGGCCGCTACGCAAGGCAAGGTAGCCCGCAAGCGAGTGCCGCCAATCCACATCTCTTCGATTTTCGCGGAGATGTCGTTCGTCGCGGCGTTCGTGGTGAGCGTGACGCCGTAACCGGCGTCAGCGACGTGCGGCGAAATACAAACCAACTGCTTGCCCGAACGGCAGGTGAGCTGGCCGAACTGGGGAACCTGGCCGTTGATCGTTACCGTGGCGGTACGGTGATCGTTATTGACCCAAAGGCGATACTCGGATTTCGCGTGGCCGCAAGAGATCGGGGCCGCCATGGCGCTACCGGCGAGGAGCATCAACGAAAGAACTAGCTTCTGCATTTAACTAACCTCCAAAGAGGGGAAAAATTCCCCACGTTTGGCGGCACCATCTCGGGAGATAGCGCAACGGGTCAACCATGCCCCTGAGGAAGCGTTAACAGATAATTTCTTGCGCTTACTTCATTGGCTTGGGGGCGCCGAACTTTGTGCGGACTTCGACGTTGTCTTTCTGGCCGGCGTCGCGTCCAGTCCGGTACCCGCCCCAAAAGGCGAGCAGAGTGAGGAAAAGTCCCGCCCCGACCCACAACCAGGTCCCTCCCCGGCGAAACCGCCGGGTGAAATCGATGAGCTCGGAAGTCGGCACCGAAGGAGTGAGCAGGGCTTCGTCGTCTAAGAATTTCAAAATCAGAGTTTCACCGTGCGCGCTTTTCTGATGCCCCAGAAATTCCTCGAGATCGTGAATGAGATTTTTCACGGAGTCGTAACGGCGGCTGGGCTCTTTCTCCAGACAGCGATCGATGATGCGATCGAGGGCGGCCGGAATGCCGGCTTGAACATCGCGCGCCGGCGTGTACTTCGCTTCGCGGATTCTTTGATAGACGGTCTCGCCTCCGCCCTCGCGAAATGGCTTGGTTCCGGTGAGCATCTCGTAGAAGCAGATACCGAGCAGAAAGATATCGGCCTTCGAGGTGATGGGATCGCCCAGCACTTGCTCGGGCGAGAGATAGCTCGGTGAACCGACCATCATTCCGGGACGAGTGAGCGATTCATTCTCCGTATCGACGACGATACCGAAATCCATCAGCTTCACTTCGCCGCGCGTATTTAAGCGAATGTTCGGCGGCTTGATGTCGCGGTGGATGAGATGATGAGTGTGGATGTAGCCCACGCCGCGAGCCACGCCGAGCAAAATAGCCGCGGAGACTTCCGGCGGCATGTGCCCCACCTTCGCGATGGAGACCGAAAGATCCACGCCGTCGATGTACTCCATGAGGATGTAGCTTTCGCGGTTGGCTTCCACGAAGTCGTACACGTGCGCGATGTTTTGATGGAGGACGCTGGCCAAGGCTTTTGCCTCGCGGCGGAAACGCTCGCGCGCTTCTCCGTTACCGAGCAGCTCCTCTTTGAGCTTTTTGACGGCGATGAAACGATCCAGACCGGGCTGGCGCGCCCGAAAAATCTGCGACATGCCGCCCGTGGCAATGATCTTGATGTCCTCGAGGCTACCGCGCAGTGCGGTATGTTCTTCCTCTTCTACGTCAGGATGGATGGGCTCGGGCGGGCGGGTGTCAGGCATGGAAGCTTTATTTTACCACGGAAAAAAAAGGGGCCGGGCCTCGCTGCGTGAGCGATGCCCGGCCCGAAGACCTCGCCGCTTTCCGTTAAGAAAGCGGCGGGTGAGAGAGGAGTAGTGGTTCCATAACACGCGGTAGGTCACTTCGACCTGCCACGTACTGCTGCCCTGAGCAGTCCTTTTTTCCCTGCGCGCCTACTCGGATGAGCGAACGGAGGGAATATCGTGCCGGCGACTCCTCTCTAATAGGCTCGCCGGCCCTAACTTTGGTCCCCGCGGCCGAACGTCTTCACGCTCACCCCGCTGTGCCCCGAAAATTCACGATTCGAGGAGCCCACCGTTCGCACGATGCGCTCTGGCTCAGTTCCGCCACCTGCTTGGCTGTCGCAAGGGACTGACGCATGGGCTGACTGAGTAAGAGCACGCCAAGAGTCGCTACTGCGAAAATTTGGCGGACTACTTCGAACAACCGATACAATGTCTGGTTCATCTGGGTTCTCCCTTTGGAGCGTCCCCCTCAAATCTCGGGAATCCCTTAGTGCAATGGCATTGCCAGTTTTGAAATTTCGAGGGCCGCTCGGGTAAGTGATTGGACTTACCCAACCTTTGGAATGTGCAGCGTGTTCTGGGTGGGATCGTAGAGGTTTGAGACAGGTGTAAATTTGTTAGACAGCGCGCCGTTGGGGGTCACTTCGCGCCTAATCGCCCCTCCTCGCCACGCATTATGGGCCCGGCAACGGACGGTGAGATTAGCCGCAACTTGAGAACTGCCGCCAAGACTCCAGGGAATGACGTGGTCCAGTTCGAGAAAGCTCGTCCCCTCTCCACGTCCAATTTACACGCGTGCGTCTGACGGCAAATAAAGCGAAATTAGCCCACGTTAAATCTCAAAATTAGTTTTCGCGCACTACGGCTCGCAAAAGCGTCAAGAATAAAAGCGGAATGATCGAGGCATTTAGGGAGCGCGTGCCTTCCGACGCTGGTGCAGTTTCGGGGCCTCGAGGAGGGTCAGCTTACTTTATCTTTCGAAGTTCGAGCCTACTTGGCCGAGGTGCTTTTTGTGCCGGCCCGCTTCACCGGCCAGTTTGTTGAGATATCCCTGATTACGCTCCTGTCATAATGTAGGTAGGCGGGACCCCTTGCGGGGCCCGCCCCCATTAAAACCGTACTGGCGCTATTTACGCATACGGCTTCCTCATCGATACACCGTGGGTCT
>JAYUGC010000161.1:0-3502 GCA_043767805.1 Pseudomonadota bacterium
TCCTGGAGGCGGAACATGAGGTGTTCGTCTTTGGCGGAGCGCTCGTGGTCGAAGCCGAAGAGGTGCAAAATGCCGTGCACGGTGAGCCGGCTCAGCTCATCCATCAAGGTGTTGTTCCACTCGGGCGCCTGCTCGCGAGCCCGCGCGCCACAGATAATCACATCTCCCACCTCGGGGTGAGGCATCTCGTGTCCTTCGAGACGGGAGAAGGAGAGAACGTCAGTCACGTAGTTCTTGCCGCGATACTGTTTGTTCAGCGCTTTCATCTCCTTGCTCGTTACGAGCGTGAGATGAACGAGATAAACCCGCCCCTTTTTCAACTTCTTTTGCAGGACCTTTTTGGGAATTCCCTTCAGCGCCGCTTCCGACGCGCGCAAAAGGGAGGGCTTCGCGCCGCGAGGAATGCGGCAACGAGCGGTCAATGTGATTTGGAACTGATACGGACCAACTACCACGGACACTTACCCCATTTTCTTCAGGGGAGTAACCGGAACACCGGTGGACATCGGCCCAGCGGGCTTCTGCCCCGGATACTCGATGCGGTGGTGATAGAGCGAAACTAGGGTCCGTGTAAAGTGCTGCTCGATAACTCTCAAATCCGAGAAGGTGAGGTCGCACTCATTGAACTGATCTTCGAGGAACCGGCGATTGATGATGCTGTGGACCATCGTCTCGATTTTCGAAGGCGTGGGCTCGGCAATGCTTCTCGTCGCCGCTTCACAAGCGTCGGCGAGCATCACGATGGCGGCTTCCCGGCTTTGCGGACGGGGGCCCGGATAGCGGAAATCCGCCTCGGAAACGAGGTCGAACTCCGCGCGCTCCGACTTCTTCGCCTTGTTATAGAAGTACGCGATCAGCGTCGTGCCGTGGTGCTGCTCGATGATGTCGGTGATCTTGCCGCCCAAGTTGTGTTCCCGAGCGAGCTTCACGCCGCTCTTCACGTGCGAGAAGAGAATCTTCGCCGACATGGTGGGCGCGAGATGATCGTGGGGATTGTCGTTCGGCGATTGATTTTCGATGAAGTAGAGAGGCTTATTCATCTTGCCGATGTCGTGGTAGTAGGCCGCGACACGAGCGAGCAGGCCGTTGGCGCGGATGGCGTCCGCCGCGATCTCGGCAAGGCTCCCCACGATGACCGAGTGATGGTACGTGCCCGGCGCCTTCATCATTAGAGAGTGAAGGAGGGGGTGATTGAAATTGGAAAGTTCCAGCAGCTTCAAGCTCGTGGTGTACCCGAAGAGCGCCTCTAAAGGAGGAATGAGGGCGCTGGTCATGATCGCGGCGATTAGCCCCGAGAGGAACGACATGCCTACGCTAATCATTAGCGCCGTCATATCGAGCCCTTGATGGCCCAAAGCCAAGATCAGGCAATGCGCGAGCACGAGGCACGCGCCGACGAAGCCGCTCCAGATACCGCAACGATATAAGTCCGTGCGTTGTTTGCAGGAACGGATGCTGCGGATGGCGGATACGGTCACGCCGATGGTCCAGACCGCGTAGAAGAAACTCGTGTCCACCAGCTGGCCCAGGATGAGGCCCATGCACACCGCGAAAGTGTAAGCCGCTTCGCGCCCCATCATTAGATGAATGATGATGCCGCCCATGGAAACGGGGAGCACGTACTCGATGCCGTATTTTAAATTGAGCGACCGCACTTCCAGCATGCTGCGCAGGAAGGGAAGCGGGTACTTCACGAGCACGATGGATAGGGTCATCATGCACAGGAAGAAGATGCAGTCCCGGAGACTTAGATGATAAATCGCCTTACGCGTCACCGAGAGGCGGAACAAGACTCCGAAGAAGGCGAAAGCCAGGAAGGTCTGATAAAGGAACTGTCTCCAGAGACTCGAAGGCGTCATCAGCTCCGCCACCTTCTTAAGGAGCTCGGCCTGATCTTCGGAGATACGCTCGCCACGTTGCACTAGCACTTCGCCTGCTTTGACCGAGACCATCGCAGGCTGGACCGTGCCTAGCGCGGCGGCGATCCGTTTCTGCGTGAGCGCGGCGTTGAACTTGAGGTTGGGGACGACCACCTTATTAACTATCTCGACCACGCGTTGCACGGGCTCCCGTTCCCCTTGGGGCGAGATGGTGGGCACGTGATTTAGGAACTCTCTGGCGTGGTCGAGGCTCCAAATGCGGGAAACGTCGTGGATGAGCGTTTCGTGGAGCGACCGGTTCACTTCGCGCACGATGATACCGGTGCTGTAGTAGGACGGGAAAAGATCCGTCGCGGCCATCAGGCGGCCCGTGAGTCGCTTGGCGACTTTCACGAAAGACTGCTCGAGCGCGGGCGAAAACTGTTGCTGATGGAGATACTGAAGGTCTTTCGCGGTAAGCGCTTGTCCGGTGAGCTCACCGACCCGCACTCCCAGCTGATCGAGGAACGCGCCGTCCACGTGCTTCGGGTGCACGCGGCCGTCATAGAATTCTTTGCGGATGGACTTGAAGGTTTGCTCCCAGTTGGAAAGCCAGACGTTCAAGATCGTGTCGTCGTAGTCGAAAATGGGCGCGACTCGTTTCGCGAGATCTTCGCGCCGGACCTTCGAGCGGGCATCGGGCTCGACTTCCGCGGTGACCGGCGAGAGGACGTCGGACGCGGAGATGTCTCCGGGCGTGACGAGCGGCACGGGCTCGACGTTCGGGGGCGGAACGGTGAGTAGTCCACCGACAATCGCGGCCGCGATCAGGTTGAACACCGTACGCGCCATGATCTTGCGACGGCGTACGGATCCCTCCGGCACGAATCCTTCGGGGATTCGTCCTTCAAACAGCCGGGCGACGTGATCGTATCGCTTGGCGATCCAATTCCGTAGCTGGCGGTATTTGCCGGAAAAGCGAAACAAAACAGGCTCCTTCCTAGTCTGTATCGGCCGATTGCCGTGAGCCTAGTAGGGCCTCCTATAATATGGCGAGTCAAAAGCGAGGAAAAAGGAGATAAAATGACTTGATTTCAGTGGGTTAGCGGACCGATGGATTTTTTACTAAATGCCGTGAAAAGGGCCCGTTTCACTTGGGAAGTGGGGCTGGCGGAACTTCGTTGGCCTGGGTCGGCTGCTTAACCTTCTTCCATTTTTTGTTCTTGGGAAGCTTCGCGGCGGGTACCGTGTTGCTCTTCAGGCTCTCCGCCGCGGGAAGCGGAGTGGCTGTGGCCGCGGCGGTGGTGCTCGGACCTTTGCCCTCGGCGAGGCTCACTGCGGAAAAGAAGAGAACGATCCAAACGGCTTTCATGAATTTCCCCCTGTTTTCCTCATTCTGCGCGTAGACCGCCCGACTACGCAAGCCCGACCCTGTGTCGAACGACTCGACACCGGCTAGGCGCTCGACGGTTTTGATTAGTGCGGGAAAAAGACGGAATTGAGGGGTGTAGCCAAGCGAAAAACGGCACCGGGTTTTCTCACGCACCCCAATTCGTGCGGCAATCTCAAGCGAGTTGGTTGGCGCACCCCTTGCAAACTGTATCCATTCGGATGGCTCTTCCGTGTGGGGAGAGGCCTACCCG
>JAYUGC010000162.1:0-3449 GCA_043767805.1 Pseudomonadota bacterium
GTTTCCTGATCGAGCTGCTCGATGATCGGCCGCAAACGGGCCAAAGTCTCGTCAGGAGCGCTGATGACCAGGGCGTTCAAAGACTTGCTGGTGGAAACGTTACCGGAGTTCCCGACGAACGTGCGCACGTTGTCCTCGATGTCGGTGACCAGGACGTTTTTCATGGGAATGAGGACCATGGGCGCCGAAGCCGGGCCGCGCTCCCCCATCGTCATGACCTGATAGACATTGCCTTTGAGAATGTAGACGAAGCCGTAACTGTCGGTGAGGAGCTTCATGGCGAACGAAGTCGTAACGCCCTTCAGAGAGACGTCGATGACCTTCACCCCGACGCCTTGAGTGAACTGCACGCTTCGTTTTTCCAAGGCGGCAATGGACAAAATGATTTTGCGCAGGTCCATCTGACGAAACTGGAAGTCGTACTTACGCTCGCCGTCAGCTAGCGCCATCGTCGCGAGCAACGCGGCGATGAGTCCCAGTTTTTTCAGAGTGGCTACCATATTAATTTTCCAGTTTGATGACGACGATCTCCGATTTTCGGGTAAGCGTGACTTCCGTAGGCGCTATCTGGCGCACGGTGTACCCATCAATCGCATCCCCCGCCCTAAACCACTTCCCATTAATAAACGCGAGCTCGTTCGAAATGATGCCCGACAGCTTGAAACCGTTTACGTCGGGAAAGAAGGGATCTTTCACCCAAGGGGCGGTGCGCAGACCCTTCTCCAAGAAGGCATAGGGACCCCAGGTCAGCCGCGTCTCCTTATGGGAGGGCTCAGCGCTTGCCATGAGGACCAGTCCTATCCACCAAGAAACCATTACGTTCTCCGCGAAAGCTGAAACGTGCCGCGCAAGGCGCGAGCATTGGGCGCTTCCTCATCCGCATCCTTTGCCGACTCGGCTCTCACCCGGTTGATGTCCACGTGGTTGACGCGGAAATCTCCATCCGGGCGCTCCAAGTAACTCAAAAACCGCATTAGGCCGCCAAAACGGCCTTCGATCACCATCTTGAACTCGGCGGGCGTCGGATGATCCAACGATACGACTTTCACGTCGCGAATCTCCACCGGAACGGTGACGTCCTTCAGCATGCGCATCGTGGTCTCGTTTAAAGCCGCCGGACGCCGGTCGACTTCTGTGGTCGCCTTCGGAACCGACGCCATGAGGGCACGGCTCTGCTGCACGCGATCGCGCGCGGCGATGAGGTCTCCGGTGAGATTTTCTTGTTCCTCGCGGTGGTGGCGGTTCACACGCTGATTGACGAGCGCCAACACTACGAAAAGAATCATGAGTCCCAGGTTTTTTTCTCTTGGTTTTAGCGTAGTCATCTCAAATCACCTGCGCCTGAAGAGTGAAGTCCACGGGGAAATCGCCCTCGCCTTGCCGCTGATTGGAAATCGAGAACTCCGAGCCCGGCATGTTCTCGATGAGCCGCTGCAACCATTCCCGCATTTCGACCAGCGTGGTCGCTTGACCCCGAATCGAAACGCTCTGAATTTTTCCGCCGTTGGCCAGCGGCGCGAGCTGCATTTCCCGGATGACGACGTTTTGGCCGGTAAACGCCGCGAACTTCCAAAGCACCGCCGTCCACGTCCCGTCCATGCCGCTGGGCTTTTGGGCGGCTTGAGCCGCCGACGGCCTTCTCGCCGCGCCGGCCTGCTCGCTCATGGCGACGACTTCGCGCACCTGCGCCTCGAGCTCGGCGAGCTCCGCGCGCATGGCTTCCATTTTCTCTTTGTGCTGGCGGGTCCCCTTTATAAAGACCATCCCGCCACCCAAGATCAGAAGCAGAGTCACCGCGAGATGCGGAGAGAACTTCGCGGGCTTCGTCACCCGGGCGCGCGACTTCTCCTTCGTCTTCACGCCTTTGAAAAGATTCATGCGAGAGGCGTTCATTTAAGCTGCCTCCCTCAAAGCCAGGCCCACGGCCACGACCCAGAGCGGGCCCATTTCGCGGCCCACCGATTCAGGAAGCTGCGGGGTTCCTTCGAAAGGATCGAGCACCGAGAGCTTTTTGTCGGAGAGATGCTGTTCCAAGTACGCCCGGACCGGCGCGAGCACCGCACCACCGCCGCACAAAACGACTTCTTCGATCTCTTCTAGACCCTTCTTATCCTTGCCGAAAAATTCGCTCCGCCGGAACTCTTCGCAGAGATTGTAGAGGCCTTCCTGCAAGCCCCGCTCATTCCCGGTGACTTGAATACCCGCGTCTCCGCCGGCGAGACTGCCGAGACCGAAATAGAGCGAACGCGTCAACGAGACACGGCCCGCATGGAAAAAGACGAGACGGAAAGACGAATATCCCAAATCGATGACCGCCATGCGATTCGGCGTTTCCGACTTGAAAGCCCGGACACAGGCCAAGATCGCGGAGCTTTCCGTTTCCAAAAATTTCGGGTTCACGCCGCACTTTTCCGCCGATGCGAAAATGGCGTTCACCACGTCACGGCTAGCCACCACGCACTCCACATCGACCCCTGAAGTGGTCGGGTACTGCAAGACGTCGTGATAAACGAAATCCGGCGACGCGATGGTTTTCTTGAGCTCCCAGGCAATGGCGGTCTCAATCTCTTCCGGCTCAAGCTTCGGCAACTTGAACCCGTGCGTCTCGACGTTTTCGTCGGCGAGGGAAAAGGCTGCCGGCAAGGCCAGGTAGCCTCGCTCTTTGATCTTGCGCTCCACTTCGGCGTCGGCCGAAAGACCGCGCATTTCCAGGAAAGCGTCCTCCACCACGAGTGGCGGTTTCGTCCCTCTGAGGCGGACGACTTTGATCACCTGATGACCGCTGTCAAAGCCCACGACGGGTCCCGAGTGGGAACGGCGGCGCGGCGCAAAGGAGCGCGGCTTTTTCGCCCAGGCCGATAGTTTTTGGAGAAGAGTCGCCACGCCTATTTCTCTCCCGCCAGTTTTCTCACTTGAGCGTTTTGATGCAGCTCCGACATCCACAACGCCCGCAGAGTGACCCACTTGCGCGCCTTGGGGTCTTGCACGCGCGGCTCCGCCTGCTTGTACCATTCCAGAGCGGAGCCCCAGTCACCTTGGTCCTCATAGAGGACCGCGAGATTCAGGCGGGGATCCGGGTGATTGGGATCGAGGGTCGCCGCTTTCTGAAAACTTTCGATGGCCTCTTTGGGCCGGCCCTGGCGCTGATGAATGGTGCCGAGGTTATTTAAACACTCCGAGCAGTTCGCGTTGATTTGCAGCGCGGTCTGCAGATACTCCGCGGCCGAGCCGAGATTTCCGAGCTCGCCCAGAAGATAGGCGAGATTATTCAAGACGGAAACATTCTGCGGCTCGGAGACGAGAATGTCTTCGAACACTTTTTTCGCTTCCGCGAACTTTTTCGCGTTCACGAGGCGCATGGCGAGCTGGAAGCTGAGCTCACTGCCCTTCGCGCCGGGAAGCATCGTCTTCGACAAACGAGCGCCCGCGACGAGAACCTCGGGATTGTC